>NZ_CAWNYS010000435.1:0-6904 GCF_963878295.1 Aeromonas sp. HMWF014
GCGCATAATGTGACCAGTGGTTATGTTGAAGACTAGGCCCCCTGCCACAATCGAACAGGGCAGGGGGGCTTTGAGGTAGGAGGGATGTGGGGCAGCGTGCTGGCATCATCCAGACGCCCGAAAATCTTTAATATAACCCGTGTTATGCGCGACCTGGCGCCGAGCTATTCGCCTAGTTTTTCTGTGTGGGTGATGAGCATCCATCCCCTGATCAGTTTTCTGATAGCTACCTTATCTTCTTCGGGCAACTCTTCGATTGCCTTGGATAGGTAGCTCATTGTCTCCGTAGTTTCCCCGTAAACAATCTCATCAAGTGACACTCCTAGCGCTGTTGCGATCGGGATGAGCGTCTTTACCAGCGGATTTTCTTGTTCACCACTTTCGAGTCGGGACAGTTGCGATTTTGATATGCCGCATTTTTCGGCCAAGTCCTGCTGGCTCAATCCTGCCTGCTTGCGTATGCGTTTTATATTGTCGCCTATGTGCGTCATTTCGCGGCCTCTTGGTGTATGCCTGCTGATTTTACATCACATGGTTGCATGCGTGCGGACTCGGTTGTATGCTTGCCCACGTTGAGTTGTATGGATGCGCATTTTGCGAGCCATATCAGGGGGTAGGGAATGACCGTTTTTTCAGCCGTAGTTAAGCCAGAGCGCAATGTGTATTGGCAGCATGAGCCCACGGGCGAGGTTTCCGCCTGCGTTGCTGGTCAGGTTGAGTTCTTCCGCGATCTCCCCCAGCTCGGTCGTTATCTCTCACACACTTACCCAGATTTCGATTTTGTACCTGTCGAAGTCACCGAGGCCACTTGGCGCGGCTTCTATGATCAGGGGGTCTTCTTTGATGACTGGTCATAACGCCAAAACCAAGATCGATTTCCTGTCCTTCACCTTCACGCCGGAACCGCTCAAGCGTATCGCTGAGCTTGCAAAGCAGGGCTGTTTGCTCAAGGCCATTCCGCGCTTTGAGGTCAAATCCTCCGCGCTGTCTGCTGCCTTGCCTGAGCTTGCTGCCGGTAGCGCGGTGTATCGTCGTCCATCTGAGCCATTGTCGGAGCCAAAGAACCGCTATGAGGCTGCCGACCAGCATCTGAGGGCGCTTGCTTATCCCGAGCCGCTCTATTCCAAGCCCGAGCCGGAAAGCTCGGTCATCATTACTTCGTCCATGACGGAAGCCATGGAGATAGTCCTTGCATCCCAGTACAAGGCCCGTGCCGACATTAATCACGAGCTGAAATCAATCTGCTCTGCCTTGCTCGATTTTTCTGAGTTTGAGGTCAACCCAGACGGCAAATATTGGGACTCCTATAACGACTTGATCCACTCCTACGGGGTGCAGTTCCTCGATACCATTTGTTGCAATGAGCTGGAGCTATTCATTGAAGAGCTTAATTATCAAGTTGGCGTCCCGATCCCTGTGCCTCGCTTTTCTCTCCGCCATCGTCGCGGGGGCCTTCACGGCTACAGCTACAGTGGTGACATTCTCATTGATGGTATTGCTTGCGGGCTTGTCGCTTGGGGAGCTGCAAACCATGGCTGCATGGTTTCTTTTACTGGGGCAGGATGCGACGGACTTGATTTTGGGGCTCTTCATCGTGTCATTGCTATGGTGCCAGGTATCCGTATTACTCGAGTTGACCTCGCACTGGATGATTATTCAGGCTCGGTTATATCGTATCTCAAAGCAGTCGATGCGGCGGAATTAGGCCATTTCCATCCAGCTCGGGGCACTGCCCCAAAGTGGATGGCCATTCAAGCCGGCGAGTTTATCCCAGAGGTTCACGGCGGCTTGCGTAAGCGGTTTGGTATGATTGCCTCTTCCGGCTGCTCCTTCTATGTGGGCTCTCGTGCTAATGGCAAGTGCGCCCGCATTTATGAGAAGGGTAAGCAGATGGAATCTGCCGAATATCCCGACTGGGTGCGAGCCGAAGGCGAGTTGCACAGTAAGGACCGGATAATCCCGCTCGATGTGCTGGTAAACCCAGACCCTTATTTTGCTGGCATGTATCCCCAGTTTTCAAAATGGCTGGCTGAAGTATCAAAAGATGAAATCGAGCCGGTGCGTATCACCACATTTAAGAACAAGTTCAAGACCTGCCGCGATAATGCGGTAACAAATATGTCCAGAATGGCCGGTCGTTTGGTCAATTATCTAAAGAACGTGGAAGGGTTGGCGAGCGATTCTATTGTGCGCCAATTAATTGGGCAGTTAGGCCATGATGATATTCCGGCACGGCTTTTGATGCCGTTGCCACCTGAGCTAGATGAATTGTCGCTTTTTGAGCCCAACTGAACGGGCATTAACCCAAGTGGAGAGTAAATATATGTCCAAAATTACTGGCGTAATGGTGCTGTGTGTCACTCATGGCAAAGGTATTTCCCGCAAAGGCGCAACCCCCAAGCCCTATGACTTTGCAAACGTGCAATTCTTGGTGCCTGCCACCAATATTGATATGCCCGAGTGCCAAATCAGCAACTGGGGATTTGAGGCTAAAGAAATGCCGCTCAAGAACGACCCGCTCATTTTGGCTAATATTGCCAACTGCCCCAAGCTCCAGCCTATTTCGCTGCTGCTGGAAGCGGATCCACGTAACCCAGCCAGAAATATCGTTGCTGGCTTTGAGCTTGAAGGCGGGGCAAAACAGGACGATTTCGGTCCACTCCATAAAAAGCCTTAACTAATCCGGTGCCTGAGGAGGAGGAGCGAATACGTGCAGCGACCGACGATGAGGGCACCATATAAATGATTTGTGTTGAATTAACGTCCGAGGGGTATATCAGACAGGCCCCGCCGGAAACATGTTCTTACGTGCTCTTGACCGCTCAGGAGCACGCCACGTTAACGGATATATCGAGCTGGTTTCAGTTCGATGTAACCATAACATCGATAGCCTTTGGTTTCGGATTAACCATTTGGGTTATTGGTTTAAAACTGGGCGCCATTGCCCGTGTCATTGTTGGTGCAAAAAGAGGATAAATAAAAATGAAAAACGTATCAGGCTTGTTCCGTAATGGTTGTATTGCTGTTGTCGCTTCCCTGTCTGCCATGGGTGCTGCTCATGCTGCTGGTGAGGGTACTTCCGCCGCTGCCGGTGCTGCGCTCGATTCCGCGCTGTCAGATGTTCAGGCGACCTCTCCCAAGGTGATGATGGTGGTTGCTGCGGTTGTTGGTGTCGGCATCCTGATTAGCCTTATTCGCAAAGCCTAAGCCATGTCCCTGCTTATCGGGACGCTCTGGTTTTTGTTCTTTGTCGAGGGATGGAGAACATCCTTTTCAATCTAAGGCGGCTTCGGTCGCCTTTTTTCATATTGGGGGCTGTGTGCGCATAGGGTTGTTTTTATTTCTTTTTCCAATGATGGCTTACGCTGGTTGCCCTGTTGGCGCTCTAATGACTCATCTTTCTTCGTCTACGCCGCTGCCGCATTGTGTGAAAATGTCCCATTCTTCTTTGGGGGGCTGTTATGTAAATTGTCCAGGTGTGTGTGTTGATAATGGCGAGACTAAGGGGCCTATTCACTCTATGGGGATGGAGTGTACTCCAGGTGGTGGGGATGGTGGCTCCGATAATGACGGGGGTGGTGGTTCCGATAACGGCTCCGATAATGGCGGCGATGCCGGTGGGGATGATAACGGAACTGATACCGGTGGCAGTGATGGCAATAATTCGGGTAATGGGCCGATTGGTGGCCCAACCGATGGTATGTCCGTAGGCCGTGTAACCCCCATGTTAGTCGGGGATAAGTCTGTTGCCGATATAGCGCCCGGATTTAATGCTATCCTTGCTGATTTGTGGCTGATTAAGCATGCCGCTACTCGCACTGAAGATTCTGCTAGGGGTATTTTTGAGAATTCAATAAAAATGCAGCAGGATATATCTCGCATAGTCCATAGCTCGGGTACTTTGTCGAATATATTCTCCCAAAGCACGGGTGAGAGTAATTATTATCTTAAGTCTATTCTTGACAAGGTTAATTCAAACACTGGAAATACTGGCGGCACTACTGGTGGTGGTGATACCGAAACCGGTGATGACTTTGATCAGCAGTCGCTTTTTCGTGTGCTTGAGGCCATTAACGACAATATAAGTCGTACGGGGGGTGCTACCGCCACAAACTCCGGTGACTTATTGCAGGCGTTTTATTCCCTTCAGCAACAGCTAGCATCGGGTGATGCTGGCGGTTCACAACAAGGTGGCGGTGAGGGTGCGGGTGGCGCTGATATTGATTATTCTAAAATGCCGGGCTCTGAGTCCACGCCGCTTTCAGTTCGTAGCGCGTCCTATGATTCAAAGGGTTGTGAAGGTGGCGCCAATTGCTTTTTTGATTTGGCTACCATGCAGGGTAAGTTAGATGAGGCGAATAATGCTCTCACTGGGAGCTATAAAGCGATTAGCGATGATATGAAGCGGATATTCTCATTTAATTTTTATGGGTCTGCTGAGCCCATGAAGTGTTTGGACTTGTTTAGTTTGTATGGCAAGGATTATTCGGTTTGCCCGCCCTCTTCTGATTTTTGGTCAACGTTGGCGGCGTTAATGATGTTTATTTTTTACTTCGTGGCATTGATGGTTATTTTTAAGAGGTGATGACATGGAATGGTTGAACGAGTTTTTCGGGGCGTTTTTTAACGACATATATAATTTGGCAGTCCAGTTTAGTGCATGGATTGTGGTGCGGCTTGCGCTTCAGTGGGTGGAGTTCAAGTTGTTTATGTTGAATTTTACTTGGGATGTGGCTAAGCAGGTGTTGCTTAATATTGAATTTAGCGCAATGTTGTCCTCCTCTTTTAATTTATTGCCTACTGAGTTGCGGGGGATGTTGCTTTACCTTCACTTTGATAAAGGTTTGGCGATACTTTCTCAGGCGTTCGTTACCCGCTTCATGCTCAATATGATGGGGTGGTAAATGTCTATCAAGATCCACCACGGCGCCCCCGGCTCTTACAAGTCGTCAGGGGCCATTCATACCGATGTGCTGCCCGCAATTAAAGCTGGTCGCCACATCATCACCAATGTGCGCGGCTTCACGGCTGAGCGCTGCAAAGAGGTGATGGGCAAGGCGGTCCCTGATGGCTTTCAGGTGACGTATGTCGAAACCGAATCCCAGCAGGGCAGGGATCATCTGGCTCGTTTTTACCACTGGGCACCCAAGGGCGCATTTTTTCTGGTTGATGAGGTGCAACGGGTCTTTCCGCCATCATGGCGCCAAAGCGATTTAGACCGTCTAGCTTACCCAGGTGGCACGGAGCAGGCCAAGCGGGATGGCAGGCCGGAAACAATCGACGTGGCCTTTGATATGCACCGTCACCATAACTGGGATTTCGTTTTCACCACGCCGAATATCAGCAAGGTCCATTCCGTTGTTCGAGCCCCTGCTGAAACCGCCATTCGTCATACGAATATGGCCGTGCTGGGCATTGGTGGCCGATACAAGACCGTTCTCCACCTGTCGGATAACTCCGGCACGTCTGCCTCTCATGTTTTGCAAGCCAAGCCATTCAACAAGGTGCCCAAGTATGTTTTCAAGCTTTATGACTCAACTACAACCGGTAAAGTCTCAGATACAGCAGCGGGCAGCTCGATATTACGAGACCCTAAAATACTGTTTTTTCTGGGTCTTATGGGATTCTGTCTCTACTTTGGTTTCATCAAGCCTGAGTATATTGATGCTCCTGCTAAGGCCGCTAAAAGTGCTGCTGCCGCTTTTCCGGTTTCTGGGGCGGTGGGTGATACGCCCGCTGATGGGGTACGCCCTAGCGGCGTTCCTGCTGCGTCTGGTGGCGGGGTTCTTTCTGTAGGGCCTTTCGCGGGGTATCGGTTAATCATTACTTGCCATGTTTTGGTGAAGGATCATCGGGGCGAGTATCACGTTGAGTATTGCTTCTCGCTGCGTAAAGGCGATGACCTGCAGGCCTTGCATACTGATGACTGGCCGGACGAACTCGCTCGTGTGGATCCAATGAGTGCATGTCATGCCGTGGTGAGGTATCAAGGTCAGCCAGTGGACGTATATTGCGACCCTGATGGCGATACTTTGCGCCGAAAATTCAACGCCCAGCTCTTTGCGGATACCAAGGGGGGAGGGAAGCCAAGTGATGACCGAACATGAATAGACTCAACCGCGCCACTCGGTTATTTATGTTAAATAGGACTCTCAAGGCTACCAAGGACAGGGGCGGTAGCCCCTACAAGCCGCCCTCTGCTGCCCATTTTTGCCTCTACCGTCTCTTTGCCTGTGGTGAGCTGTGCGAGCCACTGATACACCCCTTTGGTTTCGTCGACCCCAATCCCCGCAGGGGATGTAAGCGCAACCCTCGCACTCACCCCGAGTCAATGCAGTCTCCTAGCGCGACTCACAACGCGATAGCGTTGGCTCTGCTGCTTCTCGTTCATGGCATCACCCCCTTTCCCTGCTAAACCGGTCTTTAATGCCCCAGTTCTAGCGACCAGCCGAAGGCTATAGGGCGCGGCTGGTAACTGCCTAATCCTCCTGTCGTAGACAAGCCCATGCCAAGCTCTTACGCCTTGTCAGTGCGTCTTTTCGGGCTGTTGCTGTTCAAGCCCCCCGGGTAGTAATACGGGGGGAATTCTTCCTCTTACCCTTTGCCTTTCTTTTGGGGATCTTTTCCTTGAGTCCTCCATGGTGGGGCCATACGGGCAACCTCTCGGCCTAGTCCCACTCGGGCGAGTGTTTAGAGCAGGGGCCCTCACACTAAAGCGCGGGGGGCGCAGCCTCCAGCTTTCGCGGCGCAACGCGCCGACATATGGCTTTTCTATCAACCCAGCAAAACCGGCTTGGATCCAACGCTTCATCGGCTGATGCCGATATATGTACTTATCGGCATCAAACAACCAAGGGGCCTACCGGCCCTTTGCCTTACCCCCAAGCCTGACCGCGCATAATGT
>NZ_CAWNYS010000436.1:0-4809 GCF_963878295.1 Aeromonas sp. HMWF014
ATATACCAGCGCTTGATAAACCAGGTTTTACCCGCCCCCCACTCGGCATTGAGGTTGAGCACATAGTTGCGCTCCTTACCTTCGGCGGCGAGGTAGTTGGTAAGAAATTTGGCATAGCGGGCGCGATCCAGCCGATCACCGGCCAGCTCTTCGCCGCCCGCAATGGCCCCCGGCCCATCCCACTGAACTGCGTCATCCCATTTAAACGGTGCCACTGCCATCTCATACCTCCCCATGCTGCGTTGCAGGAGATGATAACAGGGTCATCTTGGAAAAAAATTGATTAAAGACCTGTTTGCTTCCCTTTTAACCATTTGGACGCCCATATGTTGCCAACGCCGTAAATCACCAACAGAGAGAGCATGGGGGAGTGACAAGCAGGATAGGAATCGAATGAAAACATTTGAATCCAGTGGATTTATGGCGGCGCCTCGTCAATCGCGCGATCTTGTGACATAACGCAAAAGTCGCGGAAATAATCGCGAAATATGTCGGGATCAGTGCTTAATTTAAAACAGTTGATACATATTGGCCCCGTATACACAGGTCCCATTGATCAAGGATGGCCAACCCCATGAAGGATGACCCCTTCCCCACCCGGTTGCAGCATGAGCTGGATCACCTCAAATCCATCTTCAACGAGACGGATGCTTACCTCTTTACCAAGGATTTGGAGGGCCGTTACACCTATGCCAATCAGGCGGTGCTGGATCTCTTTGGGTGTACCCTTGCCGAGTTGCAGGGGCAGGATGATCGGGCCTTTTTTGATCTTGCATTATCGGATGCCATTGCGCGCAACGACCGGCTGGTGCTGGATCAGCAGGTCGCCCTCGCCCGGGAAGAGATCAACTACCTCAACTCCACAGGTGAAAAGCGGTTCTACTGGACCGTCAAAAAGCCCATGTATGACCGGGATGGCGACCTGATCGGCCTGTGCGGTATCTCCACCGATATCACCGAACACAAGTTGATCGAGGCGCGCCTGGCGGAGCAGCACCAGTTGCTGGAGATAGTCCTCGCCAACGTGGATGCCCTTATCTATATGAAAGACAGCGAGCACCGCTTTCTCTACGTCAATCAAAAGGTCTCCGACCTGCTGGGCATGCCTGCCGAGCAGATCATCAACCGACGCGATGATGAGCTGTTTCCACCAACCAGTGCCTGCCAGCAAAGGCTGCTGGATAACCCGGTATTTGAAACCGGTGAACTGCAAGCCGGGGAAGAGATGCTGACCGACATCGAGGGCAAGCAGCACTACTATTGGTCCGTCAAGGTGCCCTTTCTGCTGGCCGATGGTACACCAACCTTGATCGGGATCGCCTCCGATATCACCGAACTGCACCAGCTCAAGGAGCAACTGCATCAGCAGTCGGTGCGAGACGGTCTCACCGGTCTCTATAATCGCCGCTTCTTCTTTGAAGTGTGCGAAAAGAACCTGAGTCTGAATGCCCGCCACCACCTCACCTCTGTGCTGGTGGTGCTGGACGTGGATCAGTTCAAGTGCATCAACGATCGTTATGGCCACCCCTTGGGGGATAGGGCGCTGAACCATCTGGGCAAGGTCATGTTATCGGTGCTGCGCAGTGAAGATGTGCTGGCCCGTATCGGCGGCGACGAGTTTGCCATTTGGTTGCCCAATACCACACTCTCAGCCGCTGCGTCACTGGCCGAACGGCTGCGCCTGCACGTCATGCAAAGCCCGTTGCCGCTGCCCGATGGCGATGAGCTGATCATCACCATCAGCGCCGGGCTGGTGGAAAATGGCAAAGAAGAACCGATGGAGAGCCTCTATGCCCGCGCCGATCAGATGCTCTATCAAGCCAAGCAGAGCGGTCGCAACTGTATCGCGACCAAGGCATGCTAGGTAATGCCACGGGAGGGCTCCCGGCCCTCCATATCCCCTTCTCTTTTCCCTCCTGCTTGTATTACCACTTCGCTGACTAACTCTATCCCAACGGCTGGCACAGCACGTATTTTTGCACCTTGCCGGTGGTGGTCTTGGGCAAGTGAGTGAAGATGATGCGCTTGTTTACGGAAAATATTTCCGATTTTTCATTGTTTATTTTATGGCACAGAGTTCAGGTTGAAGGTGGCTAAACACCGTTTAGTTAAAATCGGTTTATCTGATACTTCATTCATCTGGCTGCGCATTATGTTCATGACGTTAATTCAAGGCAGGTCACCTTGCCTATGTAATGAAATAGTTATTGCATAATGCTGTGCATTACATATCAGTAATTAAAATCAGCGGTAAATTAATTGTGTGAGCCATCACATAAAGCGAACATGCCCCCATGTTCATCCAACAGCGTTCGGGTTACGGTTGCAGTGTGAAACTATCTACCGGATGTTCAATATCAGGCCAGATTTCTCGCCAACGAGCGCGTCATTACCAGTAGAACTGTGCACTCCCGCCCCATGACGAAGGAACCCTGTCGCCCCGATATTCCGCCGAGCCCGAACCTGCGTTATCGAGGAGCATTTTATGTGTGCCGAGCCGAATACCCAGCCACGCAGACAATTTCCCACTGCCTTTACCATTTTGTTTCTTATTATGTTGCTGGCCATTGCGCTGACCTGGATCATTCCGGCAGGGGCCTATTCCAAGCTCTCCTATAACCAGGCCAACAACACCCTGATGGTCCATAGCCCGCAGGGCGACATTAGCCGAATACCCGCCACCCAGGATGCGTTGGCACAACTCAATATCAATATTGCGGTGGAGCAATTCACCAATGGCACCATCCGCAAGCCCATCGCCATTCCCGGCACCTATGAGCGGCTGGTGCAGGCCCCCAAGGGACTCGCCGACGTGGCGGTCAACATGGTCAAGGGCACCATAGAGGGGGCGGATATCATCGTCTTCATTCTGGTGCTGGGCGGGCTTATCGGTGTCATCAACAAGACCGGCGCCTTCAGCGCGGGGCTGGTCGCGCTCTCTCGCAAGACCCGGGGCAACGAGTTCCTGTTTGTGGCGCTGGTTTGCGTCGTCATGGCGCTGGGGGGCACCACCTGCGGGCTGGAGGAAGAGGCAGTCGCCTTCTACCCCATACTGGTGCCCATCTTTCTGGCGCTCGGCTATGACGCCATCGTCTGCGTAGGGGCCATCTTTCTCGCCGCCTCCATGGGCACCAGCTTCTCCACCATCAACCCCTTCTCGGTGGTGATTGCCTCCAACGCCGCCGGCATCCCCTTTACCGAGGGGCTGATCTTTCGCGCCGTAGGCTGTCTGGTGGGCACCCTGGTGGTGATCGGTTATCTCTATTGGTACTGCAAGAAGCTCAAGGCCAACCCGGCCTTCTCCTACACCTATGAGGATCGCACCAGCTTTCGCGCTCGTTTCCTCAAACAAGGGGCACTGGATGAAAGTGTCCCCTTCACCCTGCGCCGCAAGATCATCTTGACCCTGTTTATCCTCGCCTTTCCGCTCATGGTGTGGGGTGTCTCCATGGCGGGCTGGTGGTTCCCGCAGATGGCGGCCTCCTTCCTCTCCATCGCCATCATCATTATTTTCATCTCGGGCCTAAAGGAGAAGGAGGCGGTCGAGGCCTTCACCCAGGGCGCATCGGAGCTAATTGCGGTCTCGCTGATTATCGGGTTGGCGCGGGGGGTCAATCTGGTGCTGGATCAGGGGATGATCTCGGACACCATATTGGCCTACGCCTCCGATCTGGTCTGTGGTATGCACGGCGCCGTGTTCGCGGTGGCGCAGATGCTGGTGTTCACCCTGCTGGGGCTGGTGGTGCCCTCCTCCTCCGGGCTCGCGGTGCTCTCCATGCCCATCATGGCGCCGCTGGCAGATACAGTGATGATCCCGCGCTATATCGTGGTGTCGGCCTACAACTGGGGGCAATACGCCATGCTGTTCCTCGCCCCCACCGGGCTGGTGCTGGTCACCTTGCAGATGCTCGGCATCCAGTTCAACAAGTGGGTCAAGTTCGTGCTGCCCATGGTGGGCTTTGTGCTGGGCTTTGGCGCCCTGATGCTGGTGGTGCAGGTGATGATGATCTGAGGCGGCGCTCACTACCAGAGAGAGCCTGCCCCAAAAAGTGGCGCGCTATGGGGCACGCGGCTCCAGCGGCTCGGGGATACCCCCTCTCACTCGTGTATCAATGGCGCACCCGACCTTGCTGGCGAAAACAGTAAAGCTTGAGACTGATATCGACTATGTCGGCGGGCAGCTCCTGCGCCGCCTCACCGAGGGGCTGATAAAGAGAGGCCAGCAGCCGCTGTGCCTGCTGCTGGGTAATGATCCCGGCCTGTACGGCCGGCTGTATCCATCTTGGCAGCATCGACATAAGCCCCCCTTGCCGACTTGCTTGACCACCGCCATCCCAACGCGTGCCGCATCGGGATGGCCCCTGCATGACCGTTATCGCTTTGCTTCGCCCCGAGATGATGACGGCTTTATCTGGCGCCGAGAAGGGGTGGGCCACTGTCACTCATGGGCACGTCACTCTCTCTGCCACAAGACCAAGCAAAATGCTTGCCGTGATCTGTTATCGACAGTCTGTTCCCGTCAGTAAAGCGATTTATCAATCACTTACCGCACGAGTCGGTGCGAGCAGGCCAACCCTTCCCGCCCGCGTCAGAGGACAAGGGGCAGCAGATTGCAGCCCGATAGCGATGGCTTGACGCAACATAGATAAAAAGCGTCCATATGTATCGCACATTGCGACGCATCCACCCGAACCCGGGTGACCAGCCGTCCAGCCGCTGAACCGCCCTCCACGCCCTGTGTCGCCAAAGCCCGACACCTTTTTGACAAGGATCTTTTTAGTGCAGTCAGGGCTTGTCGTACCTGCACAC
>NZ_CAWNYS010000437.1:0-2408 GCF_963878295.1 Aeromonas sp. HMWF014
ATATAAAACTGAGTTTTGTTTATTTATTGGGATTATGTTCTAAATCTGATTGAATTTATTTTTGTTTACTCTTCACTCTAAATGGTGTAATCCGCTCGTAAGGCACTTCCCGACCGCCACGATCTTGGATACAACACTGTCGAACTGGTTCTAATTACTGCGGTCGAGTGATCTGCTGTAGGAGACCCCTAGGTCTGCCTGCAAGTATAAGGGGGGCGCTTAGTGGGGGGGGCTAGGGATTTTCGTTTTCCCATTTAGTCCAATCCCCCAAGGATGCATCAACCAGAGCCTCAGATTCCTCTAGGAAGTCGAGGTAAATGTAGGTAGTCGATATGTGGGAGTGTCCTAACAGTTTCTGTAAATTTCTGAGTGGGTCGTTCAAGATCTGTCGATATGAATCGGACCCATTCTCTCGGAGCTCCCTGAGATTTTGGGCCATACGTTTAATCATGGCATCTAGCTGATAGATAGCGAAGGTATGACGGCAGCCATGGGGGGTTAGCCGTATACCAGCTCTGCTGGATATAGCAGCAAAGAAACTCTCCACAGTGCGGCTAGAGAGAGGGCGCCCTGTTCGTGCTAAAAAGATTTTGCTGGATTGTTTCGGGGACTTTTTGCGTGTGTGGTTAGATTTTGCCCGCGTGAGGATCTCCGCTCTTTCCTCATCACAATAGAATCTGATTGCTCGAACGATCCTTTTTGGAATCCGAACATCGCGGCTTTTTTTGCCCTTCCCAACTACTTTAAGCGTCACACTCTTCAGTCCGGCATAGCATTGGTCATCTGGATCTGGGAGCTGATGAACGTCGAGGTTTAGCAACTCTGAGATACGTAACCCTGAGACTATCAGGGTATCAATTAAAGCCAGATTCCGTTGAGAGTTCTCGCCGTTAGCTATAAGAGGGCGCCAGATGCGTTGGTAGTTAGTGATGCTGATAAAATTTACGGGTTCTGGAGTGTATTTAGCAGATAAATCAGCAGTTTCTACATGTTTCCCGCCGAACGTAGCCTTCGAATGTCGGTACTTGAATGGAGTGCTATCGATGAACCCGTTATCACGGGCGTATTCATACAAGTGCACAATGGCGCTTATAGCCACATTCCATGAGCGATCTTTTAGGGCAGGTTGATTCTGGTATTCACCACTGGTTCGGATGGTGTAGTAGAGGTCTAAGTCACATTTTGTTGCCTGTTGCCAAGATTTTCCTTGGGCAGTCATAAACCGAATGAAGATGGAGACCTGATTGGCGTATGTCTTCCAAGTCTGAATACTCGCACGTTGAGGACTGAGTAGGTATTTACAAAAACCATCGAGTGTCTGGTCTGGCAGGCCATTGTCATCCAAAAAAAAGGGCCGACCATTTGGAATCATATTTTTCTTAAGAAGAGCCCTGAACTTGGTTCTTTCTACTGGGGGCAGCTGATCAAAGACGCCCTTATCAAAGTAAAACAGTTCAGCCATCGCTCAGCTCCAGATGATGAGACTATTGAGACATTCTATCCATGCGGCTTATAAATTCATGTGAACCATTGAAAGGACAATATTCTCTACTATGCAACGAATGAGACAGCTTCATTAATGACGTATAACCACCAGGTTGCCCAGCACTATGCCGTGCTTATGGCCGAGGCCGGAGCGGGGCAAAATGGTGGCACACAGAGCCGGATCCTGAATGTGGATGGCCAGACCGGTCGGTACCAGTGTGGTATCGCCCGGTGCCAGGGTGATGGGCGCATCCAGCAGGGCGCGCAGGTCCATACCGGCAGATCCCGGTGTGGCATAGGCAGGCAGCGGGTACTCGGTGCCGATGCGGGCATCCAGAATCTTCAATTCAATTTGTGTTGTCATGGATAGTTCGTTTTTCAATGAGTTCTTGTGTGGAGACCCTGCATGTTCAGTGCGGTCTGTGTCGTCGTGAATCGTTCGCCTGCCGGATGTTAGCCTCGGTAGTGGCGTGCAATCAGGGCGATCAGGTGACGGGCCAGCGTCAGCTTATCGGCCAGCGGCAAAGGGGCTTGCCCCCCTTGCCAGAAGACGGTCAGGGCATTGTCATCGGCATTGAAGCCCTGACCCGCGCGGGACACGTCGTTGGCGGCGATCATGTCCAGCCGCTTACGCTGCAGTTTATCGAGGGCGTATTGTTCCACATCCACGGTTTCGGCGGCAAATCCGACGGTGAAGGGCTTTTCTGACAGTGCTCCTACGGCGGCGACGATGTCTGGATTCTTGACCAGGGTCAGCACCATCTGGTCGTTGTCGCCGGTCTTCTTGATCTTCTGGTCGGCGACCTGCTCGGGGCGATAGTCGGCCACGGCGGCGCACCCAATGAAGAGATCACAGCTGCCCACGCGGTTCATCACCGCCTGATGCATCTGCTCGGCGCTTTCCACATCGACTCGCGCTACTC
>NZ_CAWNYS010000438.1:0-8992 GCF_963878295.1 Aeromonas sp. HMWF014
GCCCCGGGCTGATGGCCCCCATCACGCAGATTGCGGCCAGTGCCAGCCAACTCGTCAATTCCATATCTTTCCCTATCTGTAAACCGAATATCAGCAGCGGAGCTCAGGGTAAGGGGTGGCCAGTTATGCCAGAAGTGAAAGTTATGAATAGATCCCATAGCCATTGGCTATAGGTTGGCGCAACCGACAGCGGTTAGCTGACGCCAGCCAACAGCTTGCGACCCTCGGCGACAGTGCTTTGCAGGTGTTCGCGCAAGAAGGGGTAGGCCAGATCGCGAAACCACTTGTGAGCCGGATCCTGATGATGGCGCTGGTGCCACAGCAAATGATACTGCTGGGGGCGGGTGGCAAACGGCAGATCGCAGAATGTAAGATCGTGCTCACGTGAAAGTTGCCAGGCGATATGAGCCGGGGTGGTCATCAGACAGTCGGTGCGCAGCAGTACCTCGACTGCGGCCTGAAAGAAGGGCACCCTGGCAAACCAGCGCCGGGTAAGCCCCTGCGGCGCCAGCACCTGCTCCACCGGGCTGTCCTTGTCGCCGCCGCCGCTCACCTGCAGATGGGGCCAGGCGAGGTAGTGATCCAGACTCAGCACCTTGCCCGCCAACGGATGGTGACTCCCCATCAGCACCACCAGCCGGTCTTCTCCCTGATGCAAGCCACGGATCTGCTCCGGCACCAGATCCGTGATGGTGGAGACCAGATCCAGCTCTGACTGCCACAGCTGCGGCAACTGGCGCTTGTCCCACAAGCTGTACTCCAGCGCCGCCAGCGGCGCCTCTTTGGCCAGCGCGGCGCAGATATCGGGCAGGATGTGCTGGGCCACATAATCGGACGAGGCAAGCCGAAACACCCGCTCGCAACGACCGGGGTCGAAACCCGGTGCTTCGTAGAGCCGATCCAGCGCACCGAGGGAATCCGCCAAGGCTGCCGCCAGCGTCTCGGCCCGTGGCGTCAGCAGCCAACGCTGCCCCTCCCGCACCAGCAAGTCATCGCCAAACTCGTTGCGCAGCTGGCTTAGCTGCTTGCTGATGGAGGGCTGGCTAAGGTGCAGCAGCTCAGCTGCCCGGCTGATGTTGCGGGTCTCCAGCAGCACCTTGAGGGTGGGCAGCAGATTGAGGTTGGCTTTGTGCAAGGGGCGGCCCCATAGGATGGTGGAAAACCCTATCTTAGGGCAGGCGAGTCCTCGACTTTAAGCAAAATCTCCCGCTATTTTCGGCGGTTTTACGCCTCTTCCCTGCCAGATAACCATGGCCACAAGATGACAGTGGTTGGTCCGTGCGGCATAATTGCGCGATTTTCCGCCCGCGGGCGATCCACTTTGAGAAGCGGTAACAAGATGAAATACGCCAATATCACCGGTTGGGGCAAATGTCTGCCTCCCTCAGTGCTGACCAACGATGACCTCAGCACCATCATGGATACGTCGGATGAATGGATCTATCCGCGTACCGGTATCAAGGCCCGCCGGATCTCCCATGTCAGCACCTCGGATCTCGCCACCCTGGCCAGTCGCCGCGCCCTGGCCTGTGCAGGCCTGGCAGCCAGCGATCTCGATGGCATCATCTTGGCAACGGCGACACCTGATACGCTCGCGCCCAATGCAGCCTCTGCGGTGCAGCAGAAACTGGGCGCCGTCAATGCGGCCGTGTTCGACCTCAATGCGGCCTGTACCGGGTTTGTCTACGCCCTCTCGGTCGGCACTTCATTAGTGCAAACCGGCATGATGAAGAAGGTGCTGGTGATCGGTGCCGAGCGCCTGACTTATCTGCTGGACTGGACCCGCCGCGATACCGCAGTGCTGTTTGGTGATGGTGCGGGGGCAGTGGTGATCGAGGCGAGCGAGCAGGAGTGTGGCCTGATTGCCAACAAACTCGGCTGTGACAGCGAAGCGAGGGAGATACTGCACGTCCCGAACTTTGGTACCGATCGGGTGCGTTTTGCCGATATCGACGGTCTGTTTACCTTCAACTTTGAAGGCCAGGAGATTTTCAAGCGCGCGGTGCGCGGCATGGGTGAAGCGACCAGTTGCGCACTCACCCAAGCCGGAATTACACCTGAGCAAATCGATCTCATCGTGCCGCACCAGGCCAACATCCGCATCATCGAAACCTTGGCCAAGCGCATGAACGCGCCCATGGAGAAGGTGATGGTCAACATAGAGAACTACGGCAATACCTCCGCTGCCACAGTCCCCATCGCCCTGTGCGAAGCGCTGGAGCAGGGCCGCGTCAAGCCGAATTCCTATCTGCTGACCGCCGCGTTCGGTGCCGGTCTGACCTGGGGCGCTGCCATCATCAAGTGGGGCGACCGCGTCACCCCCATCAACTCGTGTGATGCCGAACTGCCCCCGTGCGACAAGAGTGCACTTGAGCTGATTGCCCATGCGGTAGAAGGTTGCCAGAAGGCCCACGACAACGAGGACTAATCCTTATCAGGGGCCTGAGTTATCAGGCTCCTTTTTATCTGTGCTTGCCTCCCCGCTATCCACACGCTTCGTTATCCGCCACGTCACAGCGATCTCATTTCGCCAAAGCCCCCGTCGGCTGCCTCCATATTCCAGCTTTATCAGTAGTCCCCGCTGAATTGGGGCGACTTGCAACCAAGTTATTTTTTTGCGCTAACCTTATTGAGCCATTTGTAATTAACAGGTTCGGGCGTGGTTCATCCTCTCTGACACCAGTGAGATAACAGCTTGTTCCCACCTCGACTCACGTGCAGGGATGAGTTTGCGTATGACAGATCACAAGACGGCAGAGACCATTGCATTCTGGGACCCCGTGAGTTGGGCATGCTGCCTAGGCATAGGCCTGCTCAGCATCCTGCTGCTAGTTCTCGCTGGCAGCCCTCTGTCTTATCTGCTGGCCAACGGCGTGCTGGCCCTGGGCGCAGCCCTCTGGTGCTCCCATCACTATCACAACAAGCCGGAGGCAAGCCATCACGACGAGGAGGCTGCTCATACCTGGTCTGCCGCCCAGCTCAGCCATTCCATTATTGGGCTCGAGCAAGTGTGCGAGAAAGCGGTCCCCATCTGGTCACAGCAAATTGAGAGCTCTCGTCAGCAGACCGAAGGGGCCATGATCGATCTGACCCAGCGCTTCTCCGGGCTCACCACCAAGCTGGAAGAGGCGGTAGCCGCCTCTCACAATGCCGCCGGAAATCTGGGCGGGACAAAATCGGCGGGCATGGCCGCCGTACTGGCCGAGAGCCAGGCTCAGCTCAACCAGGTGCTCGCCATCATGCATTCCGCGCAAGCCAATCGCGATGCCATGCTGGCGGAAATCAAGACGCTTACCGCCTACACCATAGAGCTCAATACCATGGCGCTCGATGTGGCCAAAATTGCTTCCCAGACCAACTTGCTGGCGCTCAATGCTGCAATAGAGGCGGCTCGGGCTGGCGAGGCCGGTCGCGGCTTCGCCGTGGTGGCCGATGAAGTGCGCACCCTGTCGCGCCTCTCCAGCGAAACGGCCAAGAAGATGACGGACAAGGTCGACACCATCAATAGCGGCATTGGCCGAGCCTTCCAGATAGCAGAAAGCGCAGCCGCGCGGGATCAAGCAGCCGTCAGTGACTCGGAGCACGCTATCGAGCAGGTGCTGGAGCGCTTTCGCATGGCCACTACCAGCCTGGCGGAGTCGGCAGCCCTGCTGCAGAGCGAAAGCTCGGGGATCCACCGCGAGATCTCCGATGTCATCGTTTCGCTACAGTTCCAGGATAGGGTCAGTCAAATCCTCAACCATGTACGCCAGAACATGGACAGCCTCAATGACCATCTGATTTCCTCACGTAATAGAACACACCAGTCAGGCCCCATCCAGATAGATGCGGAGAGCTGGCTGGCAGACATGGAACTCTCCTACGCCACAGATGAACAACGCAACATTCATCATGGCCGCCGTCAGCAACCCATGGTGAATTCATCCCGCAGCGCAGACGTTACTTTTTTCTAGGAGACAGATATGTCCAAAACAGTCCTGATCGTGGATGACTCGGCAACCATTCGCCAAGTCGTCGGCATGACGCTCAAGGGAGCCGGTTACGAGGTGATGGAAGCCTGCGATGGCAAGGATGCCCTCAGGAAACTCGACGGCAAGAAGATCAATCTCATCATCAGCGACGTCAACATGCCGAACATGGATGGCATCAGCTTCGTCAAGGAGGCCAAGAAACTGGCAAGCTACAAATTCACCCCCGTCATCATGCTGACCACCGAATCCCAAGACAGCAAGAAGCAGGAGGGACAGGCGGCAGGGGCCAAAGCCTGGGTGGTCAAGCCATTTCAACCCGATCAGATGCTGGCGGCCGTCGCCAAGCTCATCATGCCCTGAGTCAGGAGCCACCAATGCCGCTGCACATAGAGACGGGTGAACACAAGACGCTGGTCAAAGTCTCGGGGGATATGACCATCTATACAGCCGCCGATCTCAAGCTGGCACTCACCCCCCTGCTTTACCGCCAGCAGGCGCTGGAGCTAGATCTGTCCCAAGTATCCGAGATGGATAGTGCCGGCTTGCAGCTGTTGCTGGCTGCCAAGAAAACGGCGCAACAGGGCGGTTATCCACTGCACCTAATAATGCACAGCCATGCGGTGCTCGACGCGCTGGAGCTGTGTCAACTGACAGCCTTCTTTGGCGATCCAACCCTCATGCCCCACGCTGATCACGCCTAGGCAGTCCCAGTGACAAGGAGTCATTCGTGAGCATCAATCTTGATCAGGCCCTGCAAACCTACATCGCCGAGGCACGCGAACTGCTGGAAGAGATGGAGTCCGCCCTGCTGACGTTGGAAAACGACCCGGACAACAGCGAGCTGATCGGTGCTATCTTTCGGGCGGCACATACCATCAAGGGATCCGCCGGCCTGTTTGGCTTGCAGCCCATCGTCAGTTTCACCCACATAGTTGAAGACTTGCTCGATCAGGTGCGCAATCAGCAACTGGCGATCACCACGACGCTTATCAAGGATCTGCTGGAGAGCCGGGATCATATCGAGCGGCTGGTCTATCTGGTCGCAGAGCAAGGCGCGTCCCTGGGGGGTGACGAACAGGCTATGGACTCTCAGTTGCGGCTAAATTTGGCACGCCATCAGACGACCCGCCCGACCGGGTTGACGGACTGCACCCCATCAGCAGACGCAGAGCCGCTCAGCAAGGAAGAGGGTCATGTCAGCACCACCTCGTTGTGGCACATCTCGCTGCGCTTTGGCCCGGATGTGCTGCGCAATGGCATGGATCCCACCTCGTTTCTGCGCTACCTCGGCACCATGGGCACCCTCTGCGCCATCGAAACCCTTCACGACGCCCTACCCGACTGGGAACATTTCGATCCCGAGAACTGCTACCTCGGTTATGAACTCGATGTCGACACCCAGGCCGACAAGGGAGCCCTGAGCGACGTGTTCGAATTCGTACGCGATGACTGCCGCATCACCATACTGCCCCCTCACAGCAAAATTGCCGAGTACATAGCGCTCATCAATGACCTGCCAGAAGACAACGATATGCTGGGGCAATTGTTGGTCAAAACGGGAGCTCTGACCGCCAGCGAGCTAGCGCTCGGCCTGCAAACCCAGCATGACAGCCCGCAGACAGACAGCAGCAAGCTGGGGGAGATCCTGATTGCACAGGGCGCAGTCAACGAAGTGGTCGTAGAGGCCGCACTCAAGAAACAACACCAGAACAAGGAGAATAAAACCAAAGAGGGGCGCTACGTCCGAGTACATGCCGACAAGCTGGATGATCTGATCAATCTGGTTGGCGAGCTGGTGGTCGCCAGCTCGGGCGCCAGTCTGTTAGCCCAACGCTCACGGGACAGCCAGTTACAGGAGGCCAACTCCACCATCGCCATGCTGGTCGAGGAGATCCGGGATGGCGCCCTGCGCCTGCGCATGGTACCCATTGGGGACACCTTCAACCGCTTCCAGCGCGTCGTGCGCGACGTAAGCCAAGAGCTGAACAAGAACATTGCGCTAGTCATCACAGGCGGTGACACCGAACTCGACAAATCCGTGGTGGAAAAGATAGGTGATCCCCTGATGCATCTGGTTCGCAATTCCATGGATCACGGCATCGAATCGGCGGGGCAGCGCCTCGCCGCCGGCAAACCGGCGAGGGGCACTTTGACCCTCAATGCCTATCACGACTCCGGCAGCATCGTCATCGAGATCAAGGACGATGGCGCAGGACTCAACAAAGCAAGAATTCTGCAAAAGGCGCAAGAACGGGGCTTGATCGCCGCCAATGCGGCCTTGACAGATCAGGAGATCTACCAGCTCATCTTCGAGCCCGGTTTTTCCACCGCAGAGACAATCACCAACCTCTCGGGTCGAGGGGTTGGCATGGACGTGGTCAAACGCAACATCACGGCCCTGCGCGGCAGCGTCGAGCTGGACAGCAAGCCAGGACAGGGCACCCGAGTGCAGATCAGGTTGCCATTGACCCTGGCCATCATCGACGGCTTTTTGGTCAGGGTTAGCACCACACATTACGTCATCCCCCTCGACATGGTAATCGAGTGCGTTGAGCTGACCCAGAGTGCGCTGGCCGATACTCAGGGACGCAACTACCTCAACCTGCGCGGTGAGGTGCTGCCATTCGTACGACTCCAGCAATACTTCGATATCGAAGGTACGAGAGGGCGCAGGGAAAACATAGTGGTCGTCAGTCACGGCGGCAAAAAATCCGGGCTGGTAGTCGATGAACTGCTGGGGGAGTTTCAGACCGTGATCAAACCGCTCGGCAAGCTGTTTCAACGCCTGCAAGGGATCAGCGGATCCACCATTCTGGGCGGTGGCGAGGTTGCCCTGATCCTGGATATTCCCTCCCTCATTCAACATGCCATCGATCAGGAACTGAGCCAGCTGAGCCAGTACGCCCTTCCTCGCCAGCAAACTCAACCAAGAGTCAATTAACGCCAGGAGCCCATTATGTTCAGAAACTCCACCATTAAAATGCGACTCACCATCCTGCTCTGCCTACTATGCCTGCTGCTACTAGGCGTTGGCGGGCTAGGACTCTACAACATGCAGAGCAGCAACCAGGGCCTGCAACGGGTTTATAACGACCGCGTGGTGCCGCTCAAACAGCTGAAAACCATCTCAGACAACTACGCCGTCGCCGTCATCGACAACGTCAACAAGGCCAATGTGGGCCTCATCAGCGCCGAAGAGGCATTGCAACAGGTCCAGCGGGCCCAGCAGCAGATCAAGCAAGAGTGGCAGCATTATCAGTCCACCAAGCTGACCGCAGCCGAGCAGAAACTATCGGCTGAGGCGGGCACCCTATTCAACGCGGCGGATCGCGATATCACCAGACTGGAGCAGTTTCTAGCGACCCAGCACGGAGTCATCGCCGGCACCCTCAATGATTTTGACGGCAAGCTTTACAGCTCTATCGATCCCATCGGCAACAAGATAACGGAGCTGGTCACTCTGCAACTCGATGTGGCCAAAGCCGAATATGAGCAGGCTCAATCCTGGTACGACGCCATGCTGCTCACCATGATGGTAGTGGTCACGGCAGGGATAGTGGCGGCGGCCTGGCTTGGTATAGTGCTCATCCGCAGCATCATTGCCCCCATAAATCAGGCGCTGCAGGTGGCCAACCATCTGGCGGAGGGGAACCTCGACGTCACCATCACCATAGGAGCCAACGATGAAGCGGGTCAACTCTTGATGGCCATGCAGAATATGGTCAACAAGCTGACAGCACTCATCAACGACATAGAAACCCTGGTCACCGCCGCCGTCGAGCAAGGGGATTTCAGCTACAAGATAGCGCTGGACAATCGGCAGGGTTATACCAAACGCTTGTCCGAGCTGCTGAACCGCTTGTCCGACGTCACAGATACCAGCCTCAAGGATGTCATGCGCATCGCCACCGCCCTGTCGCGGGGGGATCTCACCCAAAAGATAGATCAGCCCTACCCGGGGATTTTTGGTCAGACCAAAGATGGTCTCAACAGCACCATAGACGCCTTGACAGCCATCATTGAAGAGGTACGCAACGCCGCTGACAACCTCACCAATGCCTCCAGCCAAGTCAGCACCACGGCCCAGTCCCTGAGTCAGGCCACCAGTGAACAGGCAGCGAGCGTGGAAGAAACCAGCGCCTCCATCGAGCAGATGAGTGCCAGCATCAACCAGAACACCGACAACGCCAAGGTGACCGACAACATGGCGAGCAGCGCCGTCCTCGAAGCGACCGAAGGGGGTCACTCGGTACAGCAAACCGTGGCGGCGATGCAACAGATAGCCCGCAAAGTCAGCATTATCGATGACATCGCCTACCAGACCAACCTGCTGGCGCTCAATGCCGCCATAGAGGCGGCTCGCGCCGGTGAACATGGCAAGGGCTTTGCGGTAGTGGCCGCCGAGGTACGCAAATTGGCTGAACGCAGCCAGATTGCGGCGCAGGAGATAGGGGAACTATCCTCCAGCAGCGTCGATACCGCAGAGAAAGCGGGCAGTCTGCTCGACAAGATAGTGCCTTCCATTCGCAAGACATCCGACCTGGTCCAGGAGATCAATGCTGCGTCCGGCGAGCAGGCCAGCGCGGCTAACCAGATCAGCATGGCCATGAACCAGCTCAATCAGGTGACCCAACAGAACGCGGCCAGCAGCGAGGAACTGGCCGCCACCGCCGAGGAGATGAGCTCTCAGGCCAACGAGCTGCAGCAGACCATGGACTTCTTCTCGCTGGATAACCTGGTCAGGCCCTCAAAACTCAGCGAGGGTACGCACAGGGGAGCGTCTCCCAGAGGCACGTTTGTCATGCCCGCCCACCACCCGCTGCACGGCAACACGGTACCTCAACCCCAGGTTGATGAAGCCGATTTTGTCCGCTTTTAACCGGAGAGACTCATGAGCATGTCAACCGAAGTGGTCCCACAGCCAGTCACACTGGCTCATGACAATCAGGGCGATGCCCAGTATCTGACCTTCCTGATCAAGGGTGAGATGTTTGCCATCAACATTCTCGGGGTCAAAGAAA
>NZ_CAWNYS010000439.1:0-5513 GCF_963878295.1 Aeromonas sp. HMWF014
GGGTTTCCTGAGGGCGAACCCGAATGAAGTCGGTCATGCTGACGTCTTCGGATTCCACCAACTCCCGGTGATCCGGTGTGATGAGCTTGTTCATTCCCAGAAACAGGAAGAACACCACCACACAGGAGACAGCCAACGATATCAGGTATCTCATAGGTCTATCTCCGGCATCAGCTGCTCTTGTCTGCCGCGATGGAGATGTTCTGGACACCGGCCATGCGGATCTGATCCATGACCTGGACCACCAGACCTGAACGGGATTCGTTATCGGCCTGGATCACCACGGCGCTCTCCGGATTCTCGGCCCGCAGCCGCTCTATGTTGGCCCGTATGGCCCCCACTTCGACGATACGCTTGTCGACCCAGACCTGACCGTTCTCGCGCACCGCGACCATGATGTTCCCCTTCTTCACTGTCTCGGCCGTGCTGGCGCTCGGGCGGTTGATCTCCACGCCGGACTCCTTGACGAACGAAGTGGTGACGATGAAGAAGATCAGCATGATGAACACTATGTCCAGCATGGGGGTCAAATCGATGGCCGCCTCATCAGCACTGCTGTCGCTGTGACGTTTTCTCATGGCAAAAACTCCTTGCTTGTTCTGTGCCCCCGCCAGGCTCGCGTCCGGCGGGGGAGTGCATCCTGCATCAACCGTGTTTCAGGTTGTCTTCCAGCTTCTCGACCGCCAGCTTGGCCTTGTGATCGAGCTGGTTGACAAAAAACAGGCCGGAAAGGGCGGCAATCATGCCCGCCATGGTCGGTACCGTCGCCTTGGAAATGCCCGAGGCCATCGCCCTGGGGGAGCCGGTGCCGGTGATGGCCAGGGTGTCAAACACCTGCACCATACCCACCACGGTTCCCAGCAGCCCCATCAGTGGACAGAGGGCGATCAGCACCTTGATGACCGGCATTCCCTTGTCTACCGCCATGGCAACCCGAGAGACCAGCTCACGCCGGATCTGCTTGGCAGACCAGGAAAGATGGTCACTGCGGGCCTGCCAGGTTGCCTTGGTCTGTTTCACCTGCTTGGGGTAGACCGCTATGAAGTAGAACCAGCGCTCCAGTAGCAGGGCCCACATCATCAGGGTCAGGAAGAACAGGGCGACCAGTACGTCGCCCCCCAATCCCAGAAACCGGCGGACCGACTCGACTTCTTCAATCAACCAGAACCACATGGGTGACTCCTTACGCTGCGGCTTTGGAGGCGTGCAGACGTTCCTGATAACGGGCGACGAAACCGGCGCTCTGCTCTTCCAGCACCTGGATGAGACGACGGCTTTGGGTCTGCACTATGGTGTAGAGGAACAGCATGGGCACGGCCACGACCAGACCCTGCATGGTGGTGACCAGGGCCTCCGAGATACCACCCGCCATCAGCTTGGGATCACCGGTACCGAACAGGGTAATGGCCTGGAAGGTAGCGATCATCCCCACCACGGTACCGAGCAGACCCAGCAGCGGTGCGACTGAGGCGATCAGCTTGATGATGCTGATGCCCTTCTCGAATTTGGGCACATTGCGCAGAATGATCTCGTCCAGTTTGGATTCCAGATCCTCTATGTTGTCACCGCTATGGCTCTGGTAAGCCCCCAACATCTCGCCGATGGGGTTGCCCTTGATGATCTGATCGGATTTCAGTTGCTTGCGCATGGAGCTGCCGATGAGGGAGAGGCGGGCGCCGCAGAACAGGGCCAGCAGGGTGCCGAGCACGCCGAGCACCATGATGACGTAACCCACTTCACCGCCCTGATCGACCCGCTCCTTGAAGGTGGGCGACTGCACCAGCAGGGAGAGGATCACGCCGCGGGACGGGTCGACGAAGATGGGCTTGACGCCACCACCACCCTGTTCAAACTCGGCGATAGGTGCCAGTACGCTCTTCTCCGGCTGACGGGAGAGTTGTTCGAACTTGCCGGTCTCCGGCACGAAGGTGAGGTACTTGCCCTCGGAGACGGTGTTGAATTCACCGATCTGGGTCACTGTCTTCTCGGCCTGGTTGCCCTCGCCGTACACCACGGTCGCCGGCATCTGACTCACCTTGCCACCGTCAACCATGCGGCTTAGGGTGGTGGTCCAGAAGGCGGTCAGATCATCGCTGGAGGGGAGCTCCTTGCTCTCTGCCAGACGGGTCAACAGGGCGGATTGCTCCGGATGCTCGACCCGACGGGCGGAAGCGTTGAAGATCCCCTTGAACTCACCGGCGAACTGACGCAGTACACCAAACATCTCACCCATGTTGCCGGAACGCTGGCGCAGGGTGTCAGTCAGCTCGGTCAGCTGCTTGTCGTTGGCATCAAAGGTCGCCTTGAGCTGCTCGCCCTTGGCGGTTTCGGCTGCCAGCTCGGCCTTGGCCTTGGCCAGCAATGCCCCTTGCTCGTTTTTGTCAGCCAGGAAGCGGGCTTCCCGCTCCTTGTTGAGCTGGGATTCGCTCAGGCTGGAGGCCTTGACCTGATTGAGCAGCGCGTTCAGATCTATCGGCTTCTCGGCGGCGGTCACCGGCAGGATGATCAGGGTGGCTCCCGCCATCAGGGAGGCAATAGCAAGTTTGATTCCTTTCATGATGCTTTCTCCGCAGTTTGAACCGGCAGCTTGATGAGCGCGGGGGGCGCCTGCTTCTTGGCGATACGCAAGCCCTGTTCGACTGCACTGCGATACTCCTGGGGCAGCTCTTCCCATTGACGGGTCTTCTTGTTCCACATGCCGGTCTCATTGCCATCCGGGGATTGGTAGAGCAGGGCGATGCGGCCGACGCGCAGGAACTCGTAGGTCTTCTCGGTGCCAGCCTTGTCCAGACTGGCCTTGTAGGACTCGATGGTGCGGCTGAAGCCCTCCTCGATCTGGTAGGCTTCCAGGATCTTGCGGTACTTCTCGGAGATGGTGACATCGGCCCGGTTCATCAGGTCCGTCAGGGCCGCCACGCGGTCCTCCCGCTCGACTTTCTGGAACGGCAGATCCAGAGAGACGAACTGCTCGAGGGAGTCGATCATCTTGAGCATCAGGGGGACGACTTCGGTGCTGGTCTGATCGATCTGGGCGATCTGGCGCTGCATCGAGGCCAGCTCTGTGGTCTGGGAGTCGACCATCTTGCCCACCTGCTCGTTGTAGGTGCGCAGACTGTCGACCTGGCGCAGGGCGGCCTTGTACTGCGCCAGGGCAGACTCGGCAGACTCGGCGTAGTTGTCGATCTTCTGCTGGGACACTTTGGATGCATTGTTGGTGGCGGCTTGAGCGTCCACTGCCTGACCGGCAGAGGCGGCACTCAGAGTGAAGCTGGTCAGCAAGGCAGCAGAAACCAGGCTGCCGAGGAGCGCTTTCTTCATTGTAATTGTCCTTGTCTTCATAGGTTTACCCTATCTCCGTAACTTCCTTGGACGCTGGGCAAAGCCGGCCCGACCGGGCCGGCTTGGGTTGTATATCAACGAGGTTGATTAGAACTTCTGGGTGTAGTCGAGGTAGACGACGCGCCCGTCGATGTTGTAGAGGTCTTCGTCATAGGTGAAGCCGTCGCTGGAGAGCGAGGGGTCTACGTTGAACATGTTCCTCACACCGGCTTGCAGCTTGCCATTCCAGGGGGTGTCAACCGCGACGTTCAGGTTCCAGGTGGTCTGGGACGCGATATGCCCCTCTTTCTGACCATCTACGTAATCCTGGCTCTGGGAGTCGATGTAGTTGGCACTCAGGTAGGTATCCATGTTCCACCACTGCGGCACATTGACCCCGACGCCGGAGTTGAAGCGCAGTTCCGGCTTGGCGTTCCAGCCCTTCTTGTCGACCATGGGACCACCGGCGAACAGACCCTCTTCGTATTTCAGAATGTAGGTGCTGCCGAAGTCGTAGCGTACTGTCACGACGTCGAAGTCGTACTTGTAATCCGCCTTGAAATCCAGACCGCTGGTCTTGAGCTGACCCAGGTTGACCATGCCAGCATAGACCTGCTGCACATCGCCATTGGCATCGCGGATGACGTTCGGGTTGCTGCCGGTATTCAGCTCCTGATAGAACTGGGTCTGGGTGGTCGCCAGCTGGATCACGTCATCGATCTTGATGTAGTAGTAATCCAGCGAGAGGTTGAGATCGTCGATCGGGCTATACGCAGTGCCTATGCCGAAGGTGTCAGCCGTCTCTTCCTTCAGCTTCTTGTTGGATTGGCGAATCGTGGTGAACTGCTCTTCCGGGCAGTTGGCCACCCCGTTTGCCCGGCAGGAGACATAGTCCTTGGCAAAGTCGGCGGAGTCGGCATCGGCGGCATAGAGATCATCCAGACCCGGAGCACGGAAGGATTGTGACCAGGAGGTACGGAACAACAGATTGTCTAGCGGCTGATAACGCAGGCTCGCCTTGGGCGAGAAGGCGCTGCCAAAGTCGCTGTACTTGTCGTAACGACCGGCCAGGTTCAACTCGATCTGCTCGGTGATGGGGATCAAGCTCTCGATGTAGGTGGCGAAGACGTCGCGTACACCGCCACCCGAGTTGCCGGCAGAGCCGATGACGTTGCCAGCTTCGGACTGGCTGTCGTAGGTGTCAGAGTAGGTCCAGTCGTTGTATTCTGCGCCCAGAAACCAGCCGATGGGGCCAGCCGGCAGCTCGCCCATGCTCCAGCCCAGGCCGCCGTACCACTGGAAGAAATCCATCTTGGAAGTACGGCTGATGTCGTAGGAGAGGCTGTTGGTCGCCGCGTTGGAGAACTCGCCGTTCTTGAAGTTGCCCGCATCGACCTGTTGCTGGACCGACGGGTTCAGCACATAACCGGTTCCACGGTTCTTGTTGTCAGTCTTGGAATACATGTAGCCCGCACTCCACTCCACATCGCCCACCGCTTCGGTCGGCAGCGCGCCTTCAAAGCCCAGGTTGATGCTGCCGGTCATGTCGGTGACGTCGTTGTCACGGGGGCCGACGTTGTTGAAGCGGTAGTAGACGGTGGCCTTCTCGCCGATGAAGCCGTTGTCGGCCAGCAGCTGGGCACCGCCCGGGGTGGTGCCGTCGATGCTGAAGGGGCCTGGAGCCGGGGCGGAGCGGCCAAAGCTGGTGATGCGCGAGCCGATCAGCTGGGGCACGAAGTCGACGCTGTCATTGACGTGATAGCGCCCGTTGACGTAGACGGTGTCGCGGTTGCGAGAGGCGGTCTTGGCGGCAACCTGGGCAAAGTCGAAGCGGCAAGTCGAACCGACGGGCACGAACCCGGTGCCAGTATTGGCACAGTCGACGCCCTCCAGTGTGCGGGTGACCGTCTTGCCGGTGGCGGCATCGACCCCCTTGATGTTGCGGCCATAGAGGCTGGGAGCGGAGGCGCCCTGTAATGCCAGATAATCGCGATCCTTGTAGTAGATCTCGTCTTTGACATCGTGTTCATAGACCATCATCAGGGCGCCCTTCTCCCCTGTGATACCGCTGACAATAGAGCCATTCTTCTCGTCGCCACCCTCTTTGGTGGGCGAGCCAATACGCCCCTGGAAGGCCAGCCCTTCGTAGTCTTGCTTCAAGATGACGTTGATGACACCGCCGATGGCATCAGAGC
>NZ_CAWNYS010000439.1:5523-6063 GCF_963878295.1 Aeromonas sp. HMWF014
TTCCACCCGTTCAACGGCCGCCATGGGAATGGTGTTCAGGTTGATGGCGCTGCCACCTATGGAAGGGGAGCCCGCGACCCGCTTGCCATTGAGCAGCACCAGAGTGCGCTCTGAGCCCAGACCACGCAGACCAACGGTCGACTGGGATTGAGCGGAGTTACCAGATGCGGGGGATAAACCACCAAAGGAGTTGAAGGAGGCTTGTTTCAGGTAGTCAGCCACTGTCTGCTGACCGGATTGCTCGATCCTGGCTCTGCTGATGGCGATAACCGGGGTGGCGCCTTCCACATCGACACGGGAGATGCGGGAGCCGGTCACCTTGATTTTCTGCAGTTTTTCAACGTTTTGGCCTTCTTCGGCCATAGCGGGGGTGGCTACCACTGCCGCGCTCGCCAAGGCAAACGCAACGGCAGCAGAGAGTCTGCTTTTCCTAAGCATCGCTTATATCCTTCCTGGTTGTTTTTTTGTTTGCTTCCATACCGCCCTCGTTGGAGCGATGCGTAAGGCTTATCAAGCTTTCGATGTGGACGTCAATTGAGG
>NZ_CAWNYS010000440.1:0-2185 GCF_963878295.1 Aeromonas sp. HMWF014
CCGGCCATCATACTGATGGCGGGTCTGCAGGGTGCCGGTAAGACCACAACCGTAGGTAAACTGGCCAAGCTGCTCAAAGAGCGCAGCAAGAAGAAGGTGCTGGTCGTCAGTGCCGACGTCTATCGCCCCGCGGCGATCAAGCAGCTGGAGACGCTGGCAAGCGACATCGGCGTCGATTTCTTTCCAAGCGACGCTAGCCAGAAGCCGGTCGACATCGCCACTGCCGCCATCGATCAGGCACGTAAGAAGTTCTATGACGTTGTGATCGTGGATACCGCCGGTCGTCTGCACGTCGACAGCGACATGATGGACGAGATCATCCATCTTCACGCCACCATCAAGCCGATCGAGACCCTGTTCGTGGTGGACGCCATGACGGGGCAGGATGCCGCCAACACCGCCAAGGCGTTCAACGAGGCGCTGCCGCTCACCGGCGTGATCCTCACCAAGGCGGATGGCGACGCTCGCGGTGGTGCAGCCCTCTCCGTGCGCCACATCACCGGTAAGCCGGTCAAGTTCATCGGTATGGGCGAGAAGACAGATGCGCTGGAGCCGTTCCACCCGGATCGTCTCGCCTCCCGCATCCTCGGCATGGGCGACGTGCTGTCGCTGATCGAGGAAGTGGAGCGCAATGTCGACAAGGAAAAAGCCGCCAAGCTGGCCAACAAGGTCAAGAGTGGCAAGGGCTTCGATCTGGAAGACTTCCGCGAACAACTGGCCCAGATGCGCAATATGGGCGGCATGATGGGCATGCTCGACAAGCTGCCCGGTATGTCCGGTCTGCCGGACAACGTCAAGGATCAGATGGATGACAAGCTGACCGTGCGGATGGAGGCCATCATCAGCTCCATGACGCCCAGGGAGCGTGCCCATCCCGACCTCATCAAGGGCTCCCGCAAGCGCCGTATCGCCGCAGGTTCCGGCATGCAGGTGCAGGACGTGAACAAGCTGCTCAAGCAGTTCACCGAGATGCAGCGCATGATGAAGAAGATGTCCGGCAAGGGCGGCATGCGCAAGATGATGGGGCAGATGAAGAACATGTTGCCACCAGGATTCGGTGGCGGTCGCGGCCCCTTCTGATCCTGACCGTTTCAGCCAGGCCAGGGGCTCACCAGAGGTGGGCCCTTTTCATTGTGAGCCTTGTGCAAAAAATGGCTGGCTTGGTTGCAATTATTACGAATCCAAGTAGAATTATGCGGCTTATTTTAAGCTAGGGTCCGCGTGTTTGCGGGCCTTGTTCATTAGATGTTAATGAGGACGATATGGTAACCATTCGTTTACAACGTGGTGGCGCGAAAAAGCGTCCGTTTTACCAGGTAGTAGTTTCTGACAGCCGTTGCGCCCGTGACGGTCGCTTCATCGAGCGCGTTGGTTTCTTCAACCCGGTTGCTTCTGGTTCTGCCGAAAAGCTGAACCTGGACCTGGCTCGTATCGAGCATTGGGTTGCTACTGGTGCCGCTGTTTCTGACCGCGTTGCCAAGCTGATCAAAGACGCTGCCAAAGCTGCTTAATCAGCCCAACGGTAAGGAGTTAAGGTGGAAAAACCTATAGTTCTGGGCACCCTGGGTACCGTTTATGGCATCAAGGGCTGGCTTAAAGTGAACTCCTTCACCGATGTTGCCGAAGCGATTTTCGATTACAACCCCTGGCTGATCAATCAGAACGGGGGGTGGCGTGAACTCAAGGTTTCGGCCTGGAAGCGTCACAACAAGGGTCTGATTTGCAAAATCGATGGTATCGATCTGCGTGAAGATGCCCTGGCATTGACCAATGTCGAGATTGGCGTACCCGCTGATCTGTTGCCTGCGTTGCCTGAAGGTGAGTTCTACTGGCGTGACCTGATTGGTTGCTCGGTATCGACCACCAAGGGATACGACCTGGGCAAGGTGACCGAATTGATGGAAACCGGCTCCAACGATGTGTTGGTGGTTGAGGCCAATGTAAAAGATGCCTTTGGCGCAAAGGAGCGGTTGATTCCGTTCCTGGAAGAGCAGGTGATCAAGCATATTGATCTGACTGCTCGAACAATCGAAGTTGATTGGGATCCTGGTTTCTAGTTTCCCGCGCTAACACGGGTGCCGGAGGTTTCTTATGTGGATTGGGGTCATTAGCCTCTTCCCTGAAATGTTCCGAGCCATTACCGAGCACGGGGTAACGGGTCGGGCCGTCAAGAGTGGCCTGCTGC
>NZ_CAWNYS010000440.1:2195-4422 GCF_963878295.1 Aeromonas sp. HMWF014
TGCTGGAACCCCCGGGAGTTTACCCACGACAAACACCGTACGGTCGATGATCGTCCTTATGGTGGTGGGCCCGGCATGTTAATGATGGTTCAGCCGCTGCGTGACGCGATTCATGCAGCCAAGCAAGCGGCGGGAGACGGGGCGAAAGTCATCTATCTCTCCCCTCAGGGACGCAAGCTGACTCAAGCGGGCGTAACCGAGTTGGCGACGAATCAGAAGCTGATTCTGGTAGCCGGTCGATACGAAGGTATCGATGAACGCGTGATACAAACCGAAGTCGACGAAGAGTGGTCTATCGGGGATTACGTGTTAAGTGGTGGCGAGTTGCCTGCCATGACCCTGATCGATGCGGTTTCGCGTCTGGTCCCGGGGGTTTTGGGTGATCAGGCCAGTGCCGAGCAGGACTCCTTCACGGATGGCTTGCTGGATCATCCCCACTACACTCGGCCGGAGGTGTTGGATGGATTGGCGGTGCCAGAGGCGCTGACAAGCGGCAATCACGAAGTGATTCGACGCTGGCGTCTCAAACAGTCGCTCGGACGAACCTGGCAAAGAAGGCCGGAACTTATTAACAACCTAGCTCTGACTGACGAGCAAGAATCACTTCTTGCCGAGTATGTCCGCGAAGTGCGTGACAGCGTTAAGTAGAGTTTTCAGTTTATCCTAGGTAAGGAAAGACAATGAGCAAGATTATTCAGCAGCTTGAGCAAGAGCAACTGCGTACCGACATCCCGGCATTTGCCCAGGGCGACACTGTACGTGTTCAAGTTCGTGTTAAAGAAGGTGGCAAAGAGCGTCTGCAGGCTTTCGAAGGCATCGTTATTGCCAAGCGTAACCGCGGTCTGCACTCTGCTTTCACCGTTCGCAAGATCTCCAACGGCGAAGGTGTTGAGCGTGTATTCCAGACTCACTCTCCGCTGATCCACAGTGTAGAACTGAAGCGTCGTGGTGATGTTCGCCGCGCCAAACTGTACTACCTGCGCAACCTGTCCGGCAAAGCTGCTCGTATCAAAGAGAAGCTCAACTAATTCGATTCGAATTGGTGTCGATATGTCGGCAAATAGCTCGACAGGTAGTGAAAAGGCTCGCCAATGGCGAGCCTTTTTTGTGTCCGCAATCCGGGGGCTGGCCAGATGTGCCAGTGTTCTGGTCGTCGCCTACTGGCTGACACGCACCACTGAGTTGTCACGTCCGAAGGGGCCCGGCACATAGTCGTCCGCCTCCCAATCGTTGTCGTAGAGTGTCTCTCCGTTCGGTTTCACCAGCTGGTAGCAGTATTCGAAATGGCTGGGACCATCGGTGGGCAGGTTGAGGGTGGTTCTAAACTCTCCGCTCTTCATCCGTTTGAGCTCTATGGGTTGCCACTGGCTAAATTCCCCCAGCAGCAGTACCTGTTCTGCCTCACCGGCAGCCACTTTTTCCACCGCGAAGGTCACCTTGACCTCGGGACGGGACTTGAGGAATTGCTTGTTGATCGGCATGACGCCTCCTTGTCATTGGTGCGAAGAAAGGGGTTCTGCCTATTTTTATATCACTTTATGACAAGGATGTTGATAGAACAGATCAAACGGGCAAGGCAAAGTGGCGTTGCAGCAGGCCGTGGGTGAATCCTGTCTTGAGGTAAAAGCCCCGTGGCAGGGTCAGGATCGGCTGGCCATTGCGACCGATGGCGCGGGTCAGCGCCTTGTTGTTAGCGGCCTTTGGGCGCAGTTGCATCACCTGACCGTGGCGAGCACTGATCTGCTCCACCTCTCCCAGCACTATCATGTCCATCAACTCCTCCCAGTCCTGGCGCAGCAGCCGATCCTCCTCCTCATTCGGGCTCCACATCAGCGGCATGCCGACCCGGCGCTCGCCTATAGGGATATCGCGACTTCCCTCAACCGGGATCCAGAGCACCCGCGAGAGTTTGTTGCGCACGTTTGACTGCTCCCAGCGCTGGCCGCTGACGCCGATCAGCGGCGCCACGCAGACGAAGGTGGTCTCCAGGGGTTTGCCTTGAGGATCGATGGGGATCGTCTTGAGCTCTATGCCAAGTTCCGGGAAGTCCTGCTCTGGCTTGCTGCCGGCGCTGGCACCCAGTTGCCACTCGATCAGCTGGCCGACCCAGCCTTTGTCCCGTCTCAGATCCCGGGGGACGGCGAGGCCTGCATCGGCAGCCAGCTGTGCCAGTGTGAAGCCTGCCATGGCATGGGCTCGGCTCAATAACTCCTGCTCGGACTTGGGC
>NZ_CAWNYS010000441.1:0-4457 GCF_963878295.1 Aeromonas sp. HMWF014
GAGAATGGGGGCGAAGCAGATTGCAGAGACTGAACTTGATTTTCTATATGAGATAAAAAAAGAAAGTATTGACGCAGCAAGAAAAAAATTTGAAAAATTCATTTAATAATATAAGTGTAAAAAATGATAAACTTTCTCGATTTAAAAGCTATCAACAACCAATACCAACAAGAACTGAAAGACGCCTGTACTCGTGTAATTGATTCTGGCTGGTATATTATGGGTAATGAGCTGACCGCCTTTGAAAAGGAGTTCGCTGGCTATTGTGGCACCAAACATGCGATTGGGGTTGCTAATGGGCTAGATGCCTTAATTATTACTCTGCGAGCGTGGAAAGAACTTGGTAAATTACAAGCTGGTGATGAAGTAATTGTTCAAGCTAATACCTATATCGCTTCTGTATTGGCTATCACGGAAAATGACTTGGTACCTGTGTTAGTTGAGCCAAATCCCTCTACTTATAATCTCGATAGCGCAAAAATTGTGGCCGCGATTACTCCCAAAACAAAAGCGATCTTGCCGGTCCATTTATATGGTCAATTGTCTCCAATGCCAGAGATTATGGCCATTGCCAAGAAACATAATTTGCTGGTGCTCGAGGACTGCGCCCAGGCTCACGGTGCTGAGATAAATGGCCAACGAGCGGGCAACTGGGGAAATGCTGCTGGCTTTAGCTTTTATCCAGGTAAAAATCTCGGGGCGTTGGGGGATGCTGGTGCTATCACTACCAATGATGATGAACTTGCGCAGACACTGAAAGCTTTGCGTAATTATGGTTCTCATAAGAAGTATGAAAACCTGTATCAGGGGGTAAATAGCCGTCTTGATGAAATGCAAGCCGCCATGCTGCGCGTTAAGTTACGCCATTTAGAGGCCGAAACTGCCCGCCGCCAACAGATTGCAGCTATGTATTGTGAGGGGATCAGCAACCCGCGCATCATATTACCACTCGATGCCGCTACATTCGCCATCCAACATTACAAGCAACATGTTTGGCACCTGTTTGTTGTGCGTTGTGAACAGCGCGAAGCCCTGCAACAGTACTTAGCTGAAAATGAAATTCAAACCTTAATTCATTATCCCATTCCGCCGCACAAACAGCAGGCGTATCAACAATATGCCGATATGCAGTTGCCGCTAACCGAACAAATTCACCAGCAAGTGCTCTCAATTCCGCTTGATCCAACTATGAGTGATGCCGCGGTTAAGCAAGTGATAGCTGCTATCAATGAGTTTGCTGGATGAAGCGTTTACTCAAAGTCACCGCCATGACGGGGTTATTAACCCTGCTACGCATGGCGATGGGATTTGTGATTGCCAAGGTGGTGGCCATTTATACCGGCCCCACTGGCATGGCAATGCTCGGCCAGGTACAAAGCATGGTCGGCAGTTTAAACGGCATTATTAATGCGCCTGCTGGTAGTGGTGTCGTGCGTTTTACTGCTGAATATAAAGAGCAAGGGTTTGAAGCCTGTGCCCCTTGGTGGCGCGCCTCAACGCAATGGATGCTGATCATCTCTGCGATTGCTATTCCAGTTGGGGTGTTATTAGCCAAGCCCATTGCCACGAGCTTATTTCAAGATGCCAGCTTGGCCTGGGTGGTGGCGTCGACAGTGTGCGTGTTGCCGTTTACTGCCATTGGCACTTTGTGCAGTTCGGTGATCAACGGCCAACAGTTATATCGTCGTTATGTCGGTCTGGGTATGCTCTCGGCACTGATTTCGGGCGGTGTGATGCTGGGCATGATCGCTTGGCAAAACATTGAGGGCGCGTTATTAGCAGCTGCTGTGCAAGCCGCCTTGATTGGTGTGGTGATGTTAATTGCTAACCTGCGCCAGCCCTGGTTTAAGCTGCGTTTCTGGTGGGGTGCGGTGGAGCCCCAAGCGCGCAAAGATATTGGCAAATATATGCTTATGGCGATAACCAGTGCGTTAACTGTGCCGGTATCGTTAATCTTGGTACGTAATATCTTAATTGACCAAGTGGGCTGGGATGCTACAGGTCAATGGCAAGCGGTGTATAAAATATCTGAAGTCTATTTAGGGGTGATCACCATGGCGCTCGGCACCTATTATTTGCCGCGTTTGGCGTCATTAACTGGTGTTGATGCCATTGTCAGTGAAATCCATAAAACCGCCTCTATAATTATCCCGATTGTCACCATTATGGCGCTCGGTGTTTACTTATTACGTGATGTAGCGATTTCACTGCTGTTCACCGAAGCATTTCGCAGCGCACGTGACCTGTTTGCCATTCAATTAACCGGTGATGTAATTAAAATTTTAGCTTGGTTGTATGCCTACCCGATGCTCTCACGTGGTGCTACAAAATGGTTTATCGGCACTGAAATAGTGTTCACGATGAGCTTTGTTGCACTAACATATTTTTTTGTGCTGCATTATGGTGTAGTCGGTGCAAATATGGCCTATGCGATAAATTATTTTATTTACTTTTTTGTGGTGTTTTTTAATATTAAGCGGGTTGCCCGCTGATAAAAATCGAGTTTATATATGCAATCCACTGTTAACCCAAAAATAGTTGAGTTCATCGATTATTACAAGGCTGAGATTTATCGGCTTCCTCTTGATAAGGCATTAGAGCAAGCTGAGCAGCTAGGATTGCTTTTACGTGCTAATGAAGTTGGTATTTACTCTCTAAATGAACTCGAAACATTTTTAATAGATAATGTTTTTGCTGAGTTATCTATGAATTATGATGTGATAGATAATAGCAGGCATAATGAAATTATTTTTATAGCAACCGAGCTATATCATACCGGTGGGCATACTAGGCTGATGGAACGACTTGCATCATTTCTAGATACTAAGCCTGATTTGTTAATAACTAAAAAAACAATCGAATCAATTATTAAAAGAGAAGAAGATTTTTTCTCGTCAATACATCATGGTTGCGTTGACTGTTGTACCGTTGTGGAAAAAATTTCCTTTTTTTTGACGGTGATATTACAGTATAATATTATTATTTTAAATACACACCCAGAAGATATCTATGCGATTGTTGCTTGCGGTTTGGCAAAAAAAATAAAAAAAGATATTAAAATCCATTTTGTTAATCATGCCGACCATACATTTAGTTATGGCAGTTCTATTTCAGACGTATGGTTTGAAATAAGTAGTTATGGCGTAGCAGTTGATGCGATGCGGGGATTAAAAGCTAGAAAATGTTTTTTGGGAATACCAATAGACACGAGTAAGAAAAATTCAGAAAGTAGTTATAAGTTTGAAAATGGAGATTTGATTTTAAGTGCAGCATCCCCCAGCAAATATGAACCAACTAACCAACAAAGCATTATGCCTTTAGTTAGTGCGCTGCTTGATAAATATGACAAATCCAATTTTAAAATAATTGGTGTTAATTTTTTAACAAATTATTGGTGGTGGGCGATAAAGTTAAAATATTGGAATAGACTGACGCTGTCCAAATCACTGGCATACGAAGAGTATATAAAAGTAACAAGTGCTGCAAAATTGTATATAGATAGCCATCCTTTCCCTGGTGGTACAGCATTTGCGGAGCAGTTTCTGCAGGGGCGCTTGTGTGTTGGCCTAAACAGCACCTATAACGGTTATACACCACTAGAGTCTTTTAAGAAAGACAGTGTGGATGCCGTTTTGAGAGAAATCGAACTAATAAATGACAAAAAAATCATTGATATAAAAAATAAAATTGAAATAAAACACGGTTTTACATCTGTGAGAGCTCGTTTTTTAGATGCAATTTTTAACGATGTGTATACAAAAGAAGATTTTCTTTTGTCTTTTCCAAAAGTCAAATTCGCATTTGAAAAAATTCCAGTGCAAATAGATCAAACTTCTAAAATCAGACGTATTTCCACAAAAAAAGCTTTTTGTTTTTTTTATCTTAAAAAGATCATTTTTAACATTTTTTTCGGATTGCGTCACTGCAAGGTTTTTTCAAAAAAATAAATTCACGATGCGATATCATAGACTATTTCACTGTCAAAATTTTTTCATGGTTTTTTTTGACAGCCAAAGTTACTTAACATAATTAAGAGGTTTGCATCTTGGTTAGGTTTTATTTTGAAAAATTTTTTATGTATTCTATATTTGTTTTTTTTCTTTCAATATCTTTGTTAGGAAATGCAGACAAACTTTTTTTTGGTGGTATTCCTTTTAGGAAAATAACTTTCCTTGTTTTTTTTTCTTCTGTTTTATTTTTTATTTTATATAAAAAAATAAAATTAGGCGCCCTTATCTGTACAATTTTTTTTATAATTTTTGGTTTTTTTTTCGCCGGCCTAGTGCCTATGGTCAAAGGTTTGAGTATTGCCGATGCTATAAGCCAAATTTTGCCATATACAATTCCATTCCTTGCTATTTTTATAACTTCATTTATAAACGATAAAATAAACAAAACTTGCAACGATTTTTTTTCAAAAATGATTTTTTTTGTAGGTATTATGCACTGTGTTGCAT
>NZ_CAWNYS010000442.1:0-3490 GCF_963878295.1 Aeromonas sp. HMWF014
GGGCATTGGCGACCTCGGTCAGGTTGTAATCCCGCCGCGCCGCCTCCCGAATAATACGTAACTGCTGAAAATTCACGTCATCGCCTCCTGCGCTGACTGGCCGGTCGGGGTCGACCCCGCCGCCGTTTTCTTGTTATCTGCCTGACCTGACTCCTCATCGAGTCCGGCAACGGCCTGACACCCTTGTATCCCAGGCGGGCTCACACCGCCATCCTATCTGTCCATTTCGATCGTCGATGACCGTCAGATCTGGTAGTCCGGATAGAGCTGAGCCTGTTTGGCGACCAGTCGTACCCCCTGACCCGATGTGAAGGCTTTGGCCTCCTCCTTGCTCAGTTCGGCCTCGAAGTGTGCACCGTTTGTATCCCCATTACCACGCAGTTCCACCCGGATGCGCGGCCCCATGGGTAACAGACGGGTGATGGTGGCGCTGATCCCGCCGGGCGCATCCGCCGGCAGTATCTCCAGCTCGTGGGGGCGCACATAGGCGATAGCCGCACTGCCCTGAGCCAGATGATGAGCGCTGATGGGGCCCCCCAGCCACTGCTCGCCAATACCCAGGCCCTGCTCCGCCACCCGGCCGCGAAACTGATTCACACTGCCGAGGAAGCTGTGGACAAAGGAGCTGGCGGGCTGGTCATAGACCTCAGCCGGGGTGCCAATCTGCTCGACCCGGCCGGCGTTCATCAGCACCACCCGATCCGCCACCTCCAGCGCCTCCTCCTGATCGTGGGTCACGAACAGGCTGGTGACGTGCAACTCGTCGTGTAATTCGCGCAGCCAGCGGCGCAGCTCCTTGCGCACCTGGGCATCGAGGGCGCCGAAAGGTTCGTCCAGCAGCAACACCTTGGGCTGCACCGCCAGGGCGCGGGCCAGGGCGACCCGCTGGCGCTGGCCACCGGAAAGCTGGGTCGGATAGCGCTCGGCCACGTGGCTGAGCTGCACCAGATCCAGCAGCTCCTTGACCCGGACGCGGATCGCCGCCTCGGCCGGACGCTCACTGCGCGACTTGACCCGCAGGCCGAACGCCACGTTCTCGAACACCGTCATGTGGCGAAACAGGGCATAGTGCTGGAACACGAAGCCGACGTTGCGATCGCGCACATGGAGATCAGAGGCATCCTCCCCGCGAATGATGACGCTGCCGCTGTCGGCCTGCTCCAGCCCGGCGATGATCCGCAGCAAGGTGGTCTTGCCGCAGCCGGAAGGGCCGAGCAGGGCCACCAGCTCGCCATCATGAAAGTCGAGGTTGATATCGGCCAGGGCCGCGTACTGATTGAAATGCTTGTTGAGTTGTTGAACCTGAATGCTCATGGCTGCCTCTCTAAACCGTTAAATCGGGGTGGATGGCGTCTCTGAGCTGGCCAGCCCGCTCAGCTGGCCATGCTCACCATCACTCCCCAATCCATATCAATGGGGTATCCGGGTCGGGCTGACCGCGCGGCCAGACCCGTGTCGCAATAACATCAATGGGACTTGGTGGGCTGCCCACGCAGCCGGGCCAGCAGTGTCTCTCCCAGCAGGGTAAAGATCCCGAACAGGGCCAACAGGCTGGCCACCGCGAAGGCGGCGCCGGTCTGGTACTCGTTGTAGAGGATCTCGATGTGCAGCGGCAGGGTATTGGTCTGGCCGCGAATATGGCCTGAGACCACGGAGACGGCGCCAAACTCCCCCACCGCCCGGGCAGTACAGAGCAGAAGGCCATACATCAGGCTCCAGCGGATGCCGGGCAGGGTGACCCGCCAGAACATCTGCAAACCGCTCGCCCCCAGCATGATGGCGGCTTCTTCTTCTTCCGGGCCGCGCGCCTCCATCTGGGGCAATAGCTCGCGGACCACGAAGGGCACAGTAATGAAGGTGGTCGCCAAAATGATGCCAGGAGTGGCGAAGATCACCTTGATGTCGTGCTCGCTCAGCCAGTCGCCAAACCAGCCGCGGCTGCCGAACATCAGCACGAACATCAGCCCTGCAATCACAGGCGAGACAGAGAACGGCAGATCTATGATGGTGATGAGCAGCTGCCGGCCAGGAAAGCGGAAGCGCGCTATGGCCCAGGCCGCCGCGAGCCCGAACAGCAGGTTGAGGGGAACCGCGCAAAGTGTGACCAGGGCGGTCAGCCCGAGCGCACTCAGGGCATCCGGCTCGCTGATAGCGTGCCAGAAGAAGGCCAGCCCAGGTCTTAGCGCCTGAATGAAGACGGTGGCCAGCGGCAGCAGCAGCAGGGCGGCAAACCAGCCGAGGCCGACCGTGATGAGCAACCACTTGACCCACTGGGGTTCACGGATCACGATCGGTGCCTTGCGGCCGGACGTCGCCTCCACAGGGGCAACCTCAATGGTGATGGCAGATGAACTCATATCCGGCTCCCTCCTATGCGCGCCCAGCTCCAGGCCTGTAACTTGTTGATCAGCAATAACAGGATGAAAGAGATGAGCAGCATGACCACCGCGATGGCGGAAGCACCGGCATAGTCGTACTCCTCCAGATGACTCATGATCATCAGCGGCGCGATTTCGGAAACCATGGGCAGGTTGCCAGCGATGAAGATGACGGAGCCGTACTCCCCCACCCCACGGGCAAATGCCAGCGCAAAACCGGTGATCAACGCAGGTACCAGGGTAGGCCACAGCACGCGCTGGAAGGTCTGCCAGCGGTCAGCACCCAGGCTGGCGGCAGCCTCCTCCTGCTCTGTCTCTGCTTCCCGCAGCACGGGCTGCAGGGTGCGCACCACGAAGGGCAGGCCGATGAACGTGAGCGCAATCACCACCCCGATGGGGTTGTAGGCGAGCTCTATCCCAAACGGGGCAACCCACTGCCCGATCCAGCCGTTAGGGGCGAAGATGGCGCACAGGGCAATACCGGAGACGGCGGTGGGCATGGCGAACGGCAGATCGATCAGCGCATCCACCAGCCGGCGACCGGGGAAGGTGTAACGCACCAGCACCCAGGCCAGGATCAAGCCGAACAGGCTGTTGAGCAGCGCCGCGATAAAAGCGGCCCCGAAACTCAGGCGAAAGGAGGCGAGCACCCGCGGGGAACCTATCACCTGCCAGAACTCGGCGAGGGTGAGATTGTTCACCGCGAACAACACCAGCGCCGAGATCGGCAGCAGCACCAGCACGCCCAGGTAGAGCAGGCTAAAGCCGAGGGTTGGGCCAAAGCCCGGCAGGACGGAGTAAGAACCAAATCGCATAACGCTTCCGTTTGTTATGAAAAACATTCGATATTGCGATTCTGCGCATTCCTGTTTGGGGCAACAAACACCAATAATGCCTTTGCTAAGCACTTTTTTATCTAACAACGGCAGATCAGGCTTTTAGAGCCAGAAAATGAAAAAAAGGTCTTTTATATAAATAAAAGACCTAAAAAATAGAGCGTCGTGCAATGTACCAAGCCATCAATGTCTGGCGCTATCTCTCTCCTTGTCAGCGTATTGCACTGGATCCGCGAGAACATCAACGGAAACTGAGAGCTGCGCGCGGCCCCCACA
>NZ_CAWNYS010000443.1:0-6387 GCF_963878295.1 Aeromonas sp. HMWF014
CGCTGGCACTGGCGTGACGCTGGATGAGGGGGACCTCACCGGCAGTAACAGCCTGAGCCAAACCGGCCATTTTGATGTGCAAGGCGGGTCGGATCGGGTGGCCGAAGTGGCCTTTGCCGATGCCAACCAGCAACCGGTTCTCACTGCTCTCGGCCAGAGCGTCAAATACGAGCTGGTTGATGGGGATCCCGCCATCCCCGGCAGCCAGCTGCTCAAAGGTTATGTGATGGTGGATGGCCAGCGGGTCGAGGTGTTCGAGGTCAAGCTGACTGGCAGCCTCGATCAGGCGGGCAAGAACGGGTTTGACTATCAGGTGACCCTCTATCAGGGGCTCCATCAGGGCGGCAACGCCGTGACCGAGCTGCCCATCAAGGTGATCGTCAACGACTACGACAAGGCAGGCGGCAACAACGACAGCACCAGCGGCACCCTCAATATCACGATTGGGGAAGGGGAGAAACCGACCCTCACCCTGACCGGCGTGACGCTTGGCGAAGGGCGTTTCGATGGCGCCAACTTGGCCACCGATGACCAGCAGGCGAGCGGCAAGATCACTATCCAGGCCGACTCAGACCCCGTGGTCGATGTGCGGTTGGCCCTCTCCGGTCAGGTCATGGATGCCAGTGGCAAGCCCATTACCCACAATGGCGAAGCCTTGACCTGGAAGGCCATTGGCACGGATGGCCACAGCTTTCAGGCGGTGACCAGCGGCGGTCTGGTAGTGATGACTGTGTCCATCCCCACCGTCCCCGCCAGCATCGCCGTTCACACCAGTGCGGAGATCGGCTATCAGGTGACGGTGCATACCAATCTGGATCACGGCGCTGACAACAAGTTGGAACTGACTTTGCCAGTCAAGGTCACTGATAGCGATGGCAGTGTGACCACCGGCAACACCACGGCGGTGATCTCTGATGCGGCCGATCCAGTGATCACCAATGTCGAGGGGGGGACCGTCAAGGAGTCCGGTCTCAATGGTGGCGGTGGCCAGCATGGGGGGACCAGCCCGTCAGGCATTGGCGAAGTCGCCGTCGGCCAGGTGACGATTGCCGCCGGGAGCGACCGGGTGGTCTCTCTGCAACTGGATGTGGCACGTTTCAACGCCCTCAACAGCCTCACGTCGGGGGGCAAGGCGGTCACCATCGGCGCCGATAGCCAGCCGGGCGTGTATCTTGGCAAGGACAGCGCGGGCAAGGTTATCTTCAAGCTGACTTTGGATGTCTCCGGCCGTTATACCTTCGAGCTCTCCGGCAATCTGGATCACAGCGTCCAGGGCAAGGATCTGCTGGATATCCAGCTGCCGTTACAGGCGCGAGACAGTGACGGAGACCTCAGCGCCGAAGTGATTGGCCATGTGAGCGTGCAGGATGATGTGCCCGTGGCCGTGGATGCGAGCAAGACCCTGAATGAAGGTGCGAAAGTGACCGGCGATCTGCTGGCCACCGCCAGCGAGGGGGCGGACGATGCGGTGGTGAAATCGGTGACCATCAATGGTACCGAACACCCCATCGCAGCTAGCGGCAACACCACCATCGCGGTGGCTGACGGCACAGGGCAAGTCATCGGCACTCTGGTGATCAATGCCGAGGGTACCTACAGCTTTACCGCCAAATCGGGCATCGATCACAGCAACACCACGCTGGTGCAGCAGATTGAATTTCATCTGGTGGACGGGGACCGAGATAATGATGATGGGGTCCTGACCCTGACCATCCAGGATGAGGCAGGCAAGCTCACCGTGAGCGCGGCCACCGGCCAAGAGGATACGGGGGCGACCAATCCCGGCCAGGGGATCCCCATCACCATGAACCTGGATATAGGCGACTTCGATCGGGGCGAGCATGTGGAGCAGTTGCTTATCCAGGCACCGGCCAATGCCCAGGGCATCTTCTACTTCAACGGCATCGCACTCACCACCATTACCCAGGGTGGCAAGACCTGGTATCAGGTGCCGCCAGAGGCCATGGTGGCGGTGGCCAATACCAATGACAGGTTCCAGCTGACCGGTGTCACCTTCGTACCAAATCATGACTACTCGAGCTACAACAACGGGGGCAGCGCGCTGCGCTTCCCGGTGCAATTACAGGTGGGCGTCACCGAGGGGAACAAGCCCCCGGTGTTGACCGGCAATCTGGACATTACGGTAGAGGGCATTGCCGACAAGCCGCTCTGGGATGGGGCGAGCACGAATCAGCACTACAGCACCAATGAGGACAGCACCGGCATCGCTCTAAATGTGAAGGCCGCGCTCACCGACACCGATGGCTCCGAAACCCTGAGCTACCAGATCAAGTGGGAGTCGGGCCAGGGCAGCCTGACCCTGAATGGCAAGGTGCTCACCCCGGGGGCAAACGGCCTCTACACCGTTGCTGGCGGCGACATCAACAAGATAATTGTGGTGCCCGGTAAGGACTACAGCGGTGACATCAAGCTGGTGGTGACACCGGTGAGCACAGAGAATACCCCTGTGGTGACCGACAAGGTGACAGCCCTCGGCGATCCGTTGGCGGTGGTGATCAATGTCAATCCGCAGGCGGATGATGCCAAGCTGACCATTCGTGATATTCAGGGCAAGGAAGACACCTTGCTCGATCTGGGTAGCAAGATCTCCCTGGCTCAGCTGGGTGACAAACTCGATGGCTCCGAGCAGATGTTTGTCCGCATCAGCGGCTTGCCTGTCGGGGCAACCTTGCTGCTTGGCGGTGTAGCGGTGGGCCAGAATGCGGCGGGCTACTACGAGGTGCCCTATGACCGCATTCGCGAGCTCAAGCTTGAACCACCGAAAAACAGCAACGTCGATTTCGATCTCACCATCAAGGGAGTGGTGAAAGACACCGCAACGCTGACCGATGCCAATGGCCAGATCCATACAGTGGTCAACGAGAAGGAGACCGGCGCCCAGACCATCCATGTGGATTTGGTTGGGGTCGTGGATAAACCACACGTCGAGTTGGGCGGCACAGGTTGGGTGTCTGAAGGGGCAGGGTACGCCATTACGGTGGCTGAGGATGGCAAGGCGCCGCTTAACTTCAAACTGGTATCCGGTGAGTGGGTTGAGACCCCCCTCGATCACTCGGAAAGTCTCAACATGGTGTTGGGTGGTTTGCCAGACGGAGCCCGGGTGTTCGATGCCAGTGGCAATGAGTTGACCCTCACCTTTGCCGGACTCGATGCCAGTGGTAAACCGACGTATCAGGTCAATGTGTCGGATCTGGGCAATCTGCAGATCCAGCCGCCACCCAATAGCACCGCTGATCTGCATCTGATTGCCAAGGTCGTGGTGACCGAGAGCGATGGCGATCACAAGAGCTTCGAGGTGCCCCTGCACATCAAGGTTGAACCGGAGATCGATGCGACCCACTACAGCAAGACCAGCCATGGTCTTGAAGATCAGTTCGTTGCGCTCGACTGGCATCCGGTGTTGACCGATGGGGCCGAACAGGTGACTGGTCTGACGCTATCGGGCGTGGCAGATGGATACCAAATCTGGTTGCGTGCAGGTGGCGTTGATACCCAGATCGCCATCAGTGGGGGCAATGTCTCGTTGACCTCCGCTCAACTCGACAGCCTGCTCAAGGGTGGGCAGCTGTTGGTGAAAGCGCCGGAAGATAGTGACAGGGATCTTACGATTCAAAGCCATGTCACCGTGACCCAGCATGATGTGGATTCCAGTGTGGTGGCTAACAAAGTGATTGATGGGCAACTGCACGTCGATATCCGGGCGGTGGTGGAACTCGATGGCAATCTGGTACAAGTCGGGGGGGCTCTGGTCAGTCCTGATGGAGATGACATTCCGCTCAACGGTGTCTTTGTTTTTGAGGATCTGGATCTTAGCAGCAGTGAGACCATCAACTATCTGGTGATAAGCGAGTTGCCTCCCGGTTTCGTGGTGGTGGGGGGGATTAACGATGGTCTGGGCAACTGGACTGTACCGAGTAGCTCGCTTGGCCATTATTCTTTACACGCTCCTGGTGGTTATCCTGGTGGTACCGTCACCTTCAAGGTGAGTGCCCAAGTGATCGATCTTGGCGATAACAATGAACATGATGTCAGTATGCCGGCTTATCGTAAGCTGACGGCCACTGCCGAGTTTAAAGATAAAATTGAGTCAAATCAGGTTGCAGCAACCGTCGACGTTGACAACAGAGCCCCTATAACCGGCGTAGAAGATCACGGAGTCAACGTTGGTGCCCAGCTTAAGAACATGGTTACCCTTGGCGCTGCGGATATGGGCGATGATGAACTCAGTATCGTTATCACCGGTCTGCCAGCCGGGGTGAATGTAGAGGGGCTGACCTTCGACTTCGTCAATAACGAGTATCTGATCAAGCTGCCAGGCGGCCTCAGTGACCTTGACAGGCTGACTCTGACCCTGCCGGAGGATTATGCTGGCAACAACCTGCATTTCAATGTGCGGTTGGTCAACACCGATACGGTGAGCGGTGATACCAAGACAGTCGAGAAGCAAGTCACTCTTTCCATCACCCCCGAAGTGGATATCAACGGCGGCCAGGATGGTCACCCTGAGCTGACGCTGCAGGTGAGGGATGTGAACGGTCAGCCGAGTAACGTTGAAGACACAGTGACTCACCTCAACCTCTCGGTCAAACTGGCCGATATCAGCCCGAGCGTTGCGGATGGCGGGCTCGAGACTGTGGAGACGGTGACCATTACCGTCGATCCCAAGTTTGGCTATTTCCTGGTGGGCAACCAGCCACTGACCACGCTGGTGGTGAGCGATATGGCGGCGCTCAAGGATCTGGTATTTGTGCCAAAAGAGCACTTTAGCGGCAAGGTACCGCTGGATATCAAGGTCGATATTCTGGATACCGCCACCACGGGCACGGCGCAAGGTAGCTGGAACGGGCATGTGGAATTTGAGGTCAAGCCGGTCAACGACCCGGCCACGCTCACGGTACACAATGTGGCAGGCAATGAGGATGGCACGGTCAACCTCGCCGGATTTGGCGCGGCCCTTGTCGACAACGATGGCTCGGAACAGATAGTCGCGCTGCAGATCAAGGGGGTACCGGATGGCTTCACGCTGTCGGCTCCAGCGGTCAACAATGGCGGCGGCATCTGGCAGATCCCGGTGGGGACTGACTTCTCCAAACTGACCCTGATCCCGCCAGCGGATTTCAGCGGTAGCGTGGATCTCTCCTTGAGCGCCTTTACCCTGGACAAGGGGCTCTCTATTCCGCTCGAGACCAGCGGCAGCTTCACCGTCACCGTCAATCCGGTGGGGGATGTCATCATCGCCGACATTCAGGACAAGGCGAGTGGCACCGAAGGGGATGTGATCACCCTGGATCTGGGGCTCGAGACCCACGATACCCAGGTAACCGGCGGCACTGCCGCTAATGTCCATGAGCATGGCCCGGAGCAGGTGCGGGTCACCATCGAAGGGGTACCTGATGGTGCCCAGATCCGCTTGCCAAACGGCGTTGCTGGCACTGTGGTTGATCTGGGAGGGGGGCGTTGGCAGGTCACCACAGATGGCGGCAAGCTGGGTGCTGTCGAACTGGTGACCAATGACACCAACGGGGCGCTGGATCTCAAGGTGACGGCCCAGAGTCTCGACAACGGCGCCCTTGGTCCCGAGGTCAATAGCACCATCCATGTGGATGTGAGCCCGGTCAACGATGCGCCGGTCAACGTGCTGCCTGCGACAGCGCTGGTGGCCGAGGAGGACACGCCGTATACCATTAATGGTTTGCAGGTGAAAGATGTGGATGCGGGCAGCAGCCCCATTGAGGTACGCCTCTCGGTCGAGCACGGTACCCTCAATCTGGCTGCGGGCAGCGGGGTGACCGTGAGCGGAAACGGGTCCGGTACGCTGGTGCTTAGCGGGTCGCTTGATGCCATCAATGCGCTGCTGTCCGGGGGGGTGACTTATCAGGGTAAGCAGGACTTCAATGGTCAGGATCAGCTCACCATGGTGACCAATGATCTTGGCAATACCGGCAGCGGCGGTGCGCTTGGCGATACCGATGTGGTGGCGATTGAAGTGCAGCCGGTCAACGACGCGCCGATCAATCAGGTGCCGGGCAGCATGACGGTGAAAGAGGATGGTTCGCTGTCGCTTTCCGGTATCAGTGTGAAGGACGTGGATGCAGGCACTGCCCCCATGTCCATGGTGTTGCGGGTCGAGCACGGTGTGCTAACCCTGCTGGGTGCTAGCGGCGCCGTGGGGGTGCAGGGTGCAGGTACCGGCGAGATCACCCTGGTGGGTTCTCTTGTCGATATCAATAACCTGCTTGCCAGCCAGCTGCACTATGAACCAGCCAAGGATTTCTGGGGCGATGACAATCTCACCATCACTACCTCGGATCAGGGCAACACGGGGTCGGGTGGGGCGCTGACCGACAGTGCCCAGATCGGCATTAC
>NZ_CAWNYS010000444.1:0-1483 GCF_963878295.1 Aeromonas sp. HMWF014
CCATCATTAACCCCCATGGCCTGCATGCCCGTCCGGGGGCCATGCTGGTCAAGGTAGCCAAAGAGTTTGAATCAGACATTCGCGTTGCCAATCTGGACGGTAGCGGCGAAGCAGTCTCCGCCAAGAGCCTGATGAAGGTCATTGGTCTTGGCGTCAAGTGCGGTCACCGTCTGGCGTTTCGCGCCGAAGGGGTGGATGCCGAAGCGGCCCTCAAGGGGATCGGCGAGGCCATCGCGGCCGGTCTGGGTGAGGGGGCACACTGATGAAGATTGTCACCATTACCCTCAACCCGGCGCTTGATCTCACTACCCGTCTCGAGGCGATGAACCTTGGCGAAGTGAATCTGGTGAGCGAGGCGTCCTTACGTGCCGCGGGCAAGGGGATCAACGTCGCCATGGTGTTGAAAGATCTGGGCCGCGACGTGGGCGTGACCGGCTGGCTTGGCGCTGACAATGAGCAGAGTTTTGTTTCCCTGTTTACAGAGCGCGCGCTGGCTGATCACTTTGTGCGTGTGGCGGGCAGCACCCGTATCAACGTCAAGATCTCCGAGCACTCGGGCCGGGTGACCGATCTCAACCTGCCGGGGCTCACCATCCACGAAGGGGAAGTGAGTGCCCTGGAGCAGGCCATCGACGAGTTGGCACCGCAAGCCGAGTGGTTCGTGCTGGCGGGCAGCCTGCCCAAAGGGGTGGCCCCCAGTTACTGCGCCCATCTTATTCGCTTGCTCAAGGCCAAAGGCAAGCAGGTGATCTTCGATTGCAGCGGCGCGGCCTTAAGCGAAGGCATCAAGGCTGCGCCGACCCTGATCAAACCCAATCTGGAGGAGCTGAGCCAGTGGGCCGGTCGTCCCATCAAGACCCTGAGCGAGCAGGCCGCTTGCGCCCGCGAGTTACAGACTCAGGGTATCGCCCATGTGGTGATCTCCAATGGCGCCGATGGCCTCGTCTGGTTTGGTCCTGATGCCACCTGGCAGGCCATTCCGCCGCGTATGAATGTCATCAGCACAGTCGGTGCTGGCGACTCCCTGGTGGCGGGGCTGACCCACGGTCTGAGTCTTGGCTGGGCGCCGGAGCAGATCCTGCATCTGGCCACCGCCGTTTCGGCACTGGCAGTCAGTCAGGTGGCGGTCGGTTTTAGCGATATCAGTGTGCTCAACCCCTTACTTGAACAGGTGCGTGTACAGCGTCTGGATGATCTGGCACCGGTTCAGTGCCATACCCCCTCAATGAAAAACTCAGGAGATGCCCAATGAAAGCAATCTTGGTTACGGCTTGCCCGGCGGGCATAGCCACCAGCTTTCTCGCTGCAAAACGGATAGAACAGCAGGCCAAACTGGCTGGCTGGGAACTCACCCTCGACGTCGGCTCCAGCGTGCAACCCCGTCAGGTGCCGGGCAAGGAGCAGATTGCCGCCGCCGATCTGGTGCTGGTTGTCGCAAGCTGCCCGGTGGATCTCGGCGCCTATGATGGTAAGCGGGTTTATC
>NZ_CAWNYS010000445.1:0-6504 GCF_963878295.1 Aeromonas sp. HMWF014
AAGCCGAGGTTCGGCCTAACCAAGTGTCCGGATTTAGTTGACCACTACACTACAGACTCAAACAGTGGCAGTGTTGTGAGGGCAGGCTATAATCATGTTTATCTGCTTGCATCACGTATTAGTATAAGGCTCTGATGACTGACGCCTGCGCCCCCGTTAGTGGCATCGTAGATGTTCCACTAGAGCACCCTGATAGCAATTAAAACCTTTAGGTCTAATTGGCTTTGCCATCTATTATTGCCGCGACTTCTGTCATTGCATCACTGTCTATTATTGCGCTATTGCACGAGATAAAACCGATGATAAGAGCAACACTGAAAACATTTAAATGGGCAGCGTTGGTGCTAGGCGTCAGCGTGCTGACGATATTGGGTGTGCGTGCTTATGACTCGCAGCGCGGTGCGCCATTGGAGCTTTGGCATACTTTTGTGCCGCATGAATTGACGGTCGAGCAGATTGATATGGCTGACTGGGCTCAGTACGTGAGCGCCGAAGAGCGAATTTTTGCCGAGGTACGTACCGAGGTGAGTGATCGGTTGGATCCTGAGTCGCGCAATGCTAGCGACCGTTATTTTGTCGATAGCCCAATTTATCCCGGTAACTTTGCCAATAACTGGAACCATTCTTACATCATGATGCCGACGGGCACGCCCATAGGTGCGGTGGTGTTGCTGCACGGTCTGACCGACTCGCCCTACAGTCTGCGTCACATTGCCTTGCGTTATCAGGCCGATGGTTATGTGGTAGTTGCTGCGCGGATGCCGGGGCATGGCACCGTTCCGGGTGGCTTGACCAAGGTTGAGTGGCAGCAGTGGGCGGCAGCGACCCGGATGGCTGCGCGTGAAGCGCGTCGACTGGGTGGCGCGTCTACGCCTCTGCATATTATCGGTTTCTCCAATGGCGGCGCGTTGGCGATGAATTATGCCCTTGAAGCTCTCTCCGATAAGGCGCTTGCTCGCCCAGATCGCATTGTGCTGATCTCGCCAATGATCGGCATCACCAGTATGGCGCGATTTGCCGGCATGATGGGCTGGCCTGCAGTATTTCCCGCGTTTGCCAAGGCCGCATGGTTGAATATAGTCCCGGAGTTTAATCCGTTTAAATACAACTCATTTCCGGTTAATGCGGCGCGCCAGACTGCGCTGATGTCGAACGAGTTGCAGCAACGCATAGCGCGCTATGAGAGTGAAGGTCGCTTGAGCGAATTGGCCCCAATACTAACCTTTCAGTCGGTGGTCGACTTTACCGTTAGCACGCGGGCAATCATCAACGCGCTCTATGCTCATCTGCCTGCCAATGGCAGTGAGTTGGTGTTGTTTGACATCAACCGCAATACTAAAATTGGCCCGCTACTGCGCGTGAGTAACGATACCGTGCTGAAACGTTTATTACCTGCGCCGCCGCGTGCCTATACCGCGACCGTTATCAGTAACATTAGCCCTAACCAAGCAGAGGTTATGGAGCGCACCACCCCGGCAGGTTCAACAAAGGGGCAAACGCGTGCCTTAGGCTTGGTTTACCCGCGTGAAGTGTTTTCCTTGTCGCATCTAGCGCTGCCATTTCCGCTCGACGATTCACTGTATGGTTTAACCCCTGGAGATAACCTCGATTACGGCGTTAATTTAGGCGCGATGGCGGCACGCGGGGAGCGCGGTACGCTGATCGTGAGCATGGACTCGCTGACGCGGATGTCTTCCAATCCATTCTTTTCTTACATGCTTAAACGTATCGAAGAGGGTCTTGGCGGTGGCCGCAGCACGGCGGCACCAAGTGCTAACGGTGCGAATAGTCCCGAGTAAGTACAATCGTCCAGCGAAATAGGAGCACGACATGCACACACGGATTCCACTTGATGAAAATGAGCTACTTGAGTCCGTGTCGACCGGGCATTTGCCACCTGCCGAACAGATAGAGTCATTGGTGGCCGAGGCGTACGAGCGTTATCGGTCGCTGGATGAGGGACGGGTGGCCGATTACATTCCGGCCTTGGCTAAAGTGCCGCGTGAGCTTTTTGGTATCTGTGTTGTGGGAGTTGGCGGGGCGGTTTATACGGCTGGCGATGTTTCCTATGAGTTTACCATTCAGAGCGTCTCCAAGCCCTTTGTGTTCGCTCTGATTTGTCAAGCGATTGGCGAAGCCGAGGCGCGCACTAAGCTCGGCGTGAATGCCACCGGGCTGCCCTTTAATTCGGTGATGGCGGTCGAGCTCAACCAAGACCGAACCATGAACCCGATGGTCAACGCCGGGGCTATCGCAGCCACCAGCCTCGCGCCAGGCGTTAACGCCGATGAGAAATGGCAGTTTATCGAAGAGGGCCTGTCGCGTTTTGCCGGCCGAAAACTCACCCTCAATCGCGAAGTTTACGACTCTGAAGCCGCCACTAATCTACGTAATCGCGGCATAGCCAAATTGCTGGAGGGCTACGATCGGATGTATTTCGACGCCCTCGAAGCCACCGATATTTACACCAAGCAATGTTCGCTAAACGTCTCGGCTCGTGACCTTGCCATCATGGGGGCGACGTTGGCGGATGGCGGGGTCAACCCTATTACCGAAGAGCGGGTGGTGGATGCCTCGATCTGTAAGCGTGTACTGGCTGTGCTGGCAACCGCCGGGCTGTATGAGCTTTCGGGTGACTGGCTGTATGAAATAGGCTTGCCGGGCAAGAGCGGTGTTAGCGGTGGCATTGTTACCGTGGTGCCGGGTAAGGGGGGATTGGGCACGTTTTCGCCTGCGCTCGATGAGGCCGGCAACAGCATTAAAGGACAGCGTGTGGCGAAGTTTCTCTCCGAACGGATGGGTTTGAACCTGTTTGCCTCTAAGCCTGACCATTGAGTGGTTGGGTGTATCGATGTATCTCGCCAGTCAGTTGGCTTGGCGTAATTATCCAGGGATGAAACATTATGACTAAGGCGTTCTCTGCAGGCATGGGTGAGCAAACGGAGCAGCAAGCATCTTGGCTGCCGATGATTATCATCTCAATGGGGCAAGCACAAATGTCGTTGAATATCAATGCCTTGCCGGTATCTATTGGCGGTATTGTCGAGGAATTCAATACGGCCCCGACGACGGTGGCGACTGCTATCGTGGCGTACTCTCTGGCTGTTGCCGGTTTTATTATGCTCGGCGCTAAACTCAGTCAGATGTTTGGTGCGCTCACGGTATTTCGTTTGGCAACTGTTGTTTTGTGCGGGTCGATGGTGATGATGACCTTCAGCCCCAATGTAGCCGTGATGATTGCTGCGCAAGGCATCGCTGGCTTGGCTGCGGCCGCCATAGTGCCAACCTTGGTTGTGCTGATTGCCAACAATTACTCCGGCAAGCAGCAAGCCAAAGCGCTGGGTATTCTGGGGGCCGTGCAGGCTATGGCGACGGTAACCGCCTTCTTTGTGGCTGGTGTGGTCGGTACCTACCTTGGCTGGCGCTATGCATTTGGACTGGTTATCCCGTTTTCCGCGATAACCCTGTTTCTTACCCTGCGACTCAAGCCCGTTGCCAAGGTGCCTGAGGTGAAAATTGACGGTGTCGGGGTGATCCTGGCCGCAACCTCAGTCATCCTGATCAGCCTTGGGGTCAACAACCTGAACAATTGGGGGCTGATGCTGGCCAATACACTTGCACCGTTCAATGTGCTGGGGCTATCACCGGCGTTGCTCATGCTGATTGTCGGTTTGGTGGGTATTCAGTTGTTCGTGGCTTGGGCGCAGCGTCGCCAGGCACGTCACGAAACGCCCTTGTTAGCCCTTGAAGTTATCCAGTCACCACAGGAACGGGCGGCGGTGTACTCGATGATGTCGATTGTGATCTTGGGTAATGCATTGACCTTCCTCGTGCCGTTGTATATCCAAATGGTCCAGGGGCGTTCTAGTTTCGACACCGCAGTGGCGATGATCCCTTACCAACTGTCAGTGTTTACTGCGGCTATTCTTGTCGTTGGTCTTTATGATCGACTGGCGCCCCGCCAGATCGCCCGTTATTCTTTTGTGTTGGTGTCGATTGCGATGGCGCTGCTGGCCTTCGTGATGAAAAACGACTGGAGCAACTGGTTGGTTGTGCTGGGCCTAGCCATGTTCGGTTTGGGCCAAGGTGCGTTGGTTACGCTGCTATTTAACGTGTTGGTCACCTCATCGCCAAAAGAATTAGCTGGTGACGTGGGATCGCTGCGTGGCACGGTGAATAATTTATCGGCAGGTGTTGGCAGTGCCATTGCCGGTGCGTTGGTGGTGGGTATCCTGAGCATGAATATTAATAGCGCCTTGGTTGATAATCCGACTATTCCTGCAGCCCTGATTGAACAGGTCGATCTCGATCGGGCCACCTTCGTCAGTAACGATCGCTTGCTCGGTGTTATGTCGCGAACCACGGCAACCTCGGAGCAGGTTGACGAGGCCGTGAGAATTAACGCTGAGGCACGCCTTAAAGCGCTGAAACTGACATTTCTGTTAATGGCTGCGCTGGCTCTTTTAGTCATAGTACCGAGCGGCCGGTTACCGGGTTATATTCGTGGTCAAGGTCCCAGTGGACAGCCACCCAAGGTTTAATGATTGATGGCTGACTGCGCCCGCTCGAACAAGTGCCAATACCATTGAAAGGAGTCGTTCTGTGTTTGTGAATTACCTTGCCACGCGTGTTGGCCATTTACATGCCGCGACCGCTGTACTCGCGCTTGCTTCTCTGGCACTAGTCACGGGCTGCCAGCGGGAGGGCGAAGAGCTGCAAGCGGAGATTCGCCCGGTTCGCGTGATGACCATCGAAAGTCGTGACAGCAATGGCGCGTTTTCGTTGACCGGCACAGTGCAGGCGCAGGCTGAAATCAACTTGTCGTTTCGTATCGACGGTCGAATGATCATGCGCACAGTGGATATTGGCGATAGCGTCAAGGCTGGTCAACTGATTGCTCGGCTCGATCAGCAAGATGAGGAGCGTGGTCTACAGGCGGCTCGCGCTCAGTTAGCTGCGGCTCGCGCGCAGTTGCTTGAGGCGCGCAATAACTACGGGCGCATGCGCGAGCTGGTCGCCCAGGATGCCGTCTCGCGGGCAACTTATGACCAAGCCGAGGCGCTTTTGGGGACGGCAGATGCACAGGTTAAGGCAGTGAAGGCGCAGGTTGACTTGGCGAAAAACCGCTTGAGCTATACGCGTCTATTGTCTGATGTGGCTGGTGTGGTGACGGCACGTGGTCCTGAGGCGGGCGAGGTGGTCGGGGCAGGGCGGATGGTTGTTCAGGTTGCGCGCGATGGTGCACGTGATGCGGTATTTGGCGTGCCGGCACAGATCAAAGACAGCGCCCAGAGCAACTCGGAGATCACGGTCTTTTTAACCAGCGACCCACAGGTTACCGCCGTAGGCAAGGTGCGTGAAATTTCGCCCCGTGCCGACCCGGTAACGGGCACTTTTGCTGTGCGTATTGGTCTGCTTAATCCACCACCGGCGATGCGCTTAGGTAGCACTGTGACTGGACGTTTAAAACTGTCCGTGGCTTCCAGCATTGAGGTTCCCGCCTCGGCGTTAACCCGTGCGGGTGGCAAACCTGCAGTATGGGTGGTCGACGCGCAGGCACTGACAGTGTCGCTACGCACTATCGAGGTGCGCGGCCAAGATACGGCCAAGGTCCAGGTTGGTGCAGGGCTTAACCCTGGTGATGTGGTTGTGACTGCCGGAGTACAGGCGCTGCGTCCGGGCCAGAAGGTCCGTCTGCTAGAGGCGAGTAAATCGTGATAGGTCCGAATCTGTCTGAGTGGGCGCTTTCGAAGCGCTCGTTGGTGGTGTTTTTGATGATTCTCTCCGTGGTGGCGGGGACGCTATCGTTTACTAACTTGGGCCGTGGCGAGGACCCTGCGTTTACCTTCAGGAGCATGGTGGTGGGAGCTGCGTGGCCAGGGGCTACGGTTGAGGAAACCCTGCTGCAGGTTACTGAGCGCCTCGAGCGCACCTTACAAGAGACGGATCATCTTGAGCGTGTGCGCAGTTACACCACTGCGGGCCAGGCCACGATTTTTGTCGACCTGAAGCAGTCAACCCCGCCCGCCGAGGTTGAAGATGTTTGGTATCAGGTACGTAAAAATATTGGTGATATGCGTCATACCCTGCCATCGGGCGTGGTCGGGCCATTCTTCAATGATGACTTTGGCAGCACTTTCGGCATTATTTATGGGTTTACGGCCGACGGTTTTACCTTCCGCGAGTTGCGTGATTACGTCGAAAGCGCCCGCTCACGACTGCTCCAGGTGCCGGACGTTTCCAAGATCGAAGTGTTGGGCGCTCAAGATGAGCAAATATTTATCGAGTTCTCCACCGAACGCTTGGCTGGCTTGCGCCTTGACCTACCGGCGATTTTAGCCTCACTGCAGGCACAAAACTTGGTAACCCCGGCAGGCGTGATTCAGTCTGAGCACGAGCGAGTATTTTTGCGTGTTAGTGGTGCGCTGGATTCTGAGCGTGATATTGAAGCCATGACCATTGTTGCTGGCGGGCGGATTATTCGTCTTGGCGATATTGCCAGCG
>NZ_CAWNYS010000445.1:6528-11061 GCF_963878295.1 Aeromonas sp. HMWF014
GCTATTGGCTTAGCAATTGCCATGCGCGACGCAGGTGACATTCTCCAATTGGGAAGCAGTATTCGCGCCGAAATGGCCGATATTACCGCCGGTTTGCCGGTGGGAATTGAACCGACATTGGTGGCCGATCAGGCCGTTACGGTGGATGTGGCAATTGGCGATTTTATGACCTCGCTTTGGCAGGCTATCGTAATCATTCTTGGTTGCAGCTTTCTCAGCTTGGGGATTCGACCCGGCACCGTAGTAGCACTGGCGATTCCGCTGACGTTGGTGATCGTGTTTGCCGTGATGGATATCGTCAATATCGATCTGCATCGGATATCTCTAGGCGCATTGATTATCGCCCTTGGTCTGTTGGTCGATGATGCCATGACCACGGTTGATGCCATGATGCGGCGCTTGGCTGCCGGAGACAGTAAAGATGAGGCCGCCACTTTCGCTTATCGCACCTTGGCTGCCCCGATGCTGATAGGAACACTGGTGACCATCGCCAGTTTTGTACCTATTGGTTTTGCCCAGAGCTCGGCGGGTGAGTACACTTTTTCGATTTTCTCAGTGGTGGGTATTTCACTGATCGTCTCATGGCTGGTGGCGGTGATTTTTGCACCCTTGATTGGAAAAGCGATACTCAAGACACCTAAGGCCGAGTTACAAGCCAAGCCGAGTAAGTTACTAAATGCTTATGGTACTTTCTTGCGTGCGGCGATCCGCGCCAAATGGTTGACCATCGGCCTGACACTGGGGGCTTTCGTCATTACCTTATTCTTGTCGCAGTTCGTTTCGCAGCAGTTTTTCCCCGCCTCTGATCGTCCTGAATTGACGGTGGATTTGAGCCTGCGCCAGAACGCTTCTATCTATGCCACTGAGGTGCAAGCCAAGCGGCTCGAAGCGTTACTTAAAGATGATCCCGATGTTGAGCACTTCAGTACCTATGTTGGCCAAGGGGCGGTGCGTTTTATCCTGACCTTAAATGTTCAGCTGGCTAATCCGTTCTTCGCTCAATTGGTGGTGGTGGCTAAAGATATTGAAGCGCGAGAACGGCTGCAGGTTAAATTGGAGAAACTTCTCGCTGAGCAGTTTCCTGATGTAGTGGCACGGGTCTCCCCTCTCGAGCTAGGCCCACCCGTGGGGTGGCCCTTGCAGTATCGGGTGAGCGGACCAGACAACGATAAGGTGCGCGCCATTGCCCTCGACTTGGCTGTGCTTATCGGTGCTGACGCCCGCGCCCGGCACGTGAACTTCGACTGGATGGAGCCGGCGCGGCAGATTCATGTGCGCGTCAATCAAGAAGAAGCCCGTCAACTGGGCATCAGTTCGAGTGCGCTGGCCGGTGTGCTCAATGCCGCAGTGACAGGCACGACAGTGACGCAGGTTCGTGACGATATTTACCTGGTAAACGTTGTGGCCCGCGCCATTGACGAACAGCGCGCCTCACTGGAAACGCTCAGCTCGCTGCAGGTGCCGACCCCGAGTGGGCGGATGGTGCCGTTGAGCCAGTTCTCGACCTTTGTTGAGGAGCAGGAGTTTCCTTTGGTGTGGCGTCGTGACCGGGTACCGACCTTGACTGTGCGCGCCGATGTGATCAGTGGGGAGATGCCAGATACCGTAGTGGAGGCGTTGGCACCGCAGGTCGCCGCATTTGCTGCCAAGCTGCCCAAGCCTTACAAGGTCGAAACCGGTGGGCTGTACGAGGAGAGCAAAGAGTCCCGCGCTTCGGTGTTCGCCGTAGTGCCGCTGATGATCTTGCTGATGCTGGTAGTCATGATGGTGATGCTGGTTAGCTTTCGCCGGTTAGTGATGGTGGTGTGCGTTTTACCGCTGGGGCTGATAGGCGTGGTGCTGACGTTGCTGACCTTTGATCAGCCGCTTGGCTTCGTTGCCATTCTCGGTGTTTTGGCCTTGATCGGTATGATCGCCAAGAATGCTGTGATTCTGATTGTGCAGATCGAAACCGATCGCGCCGAAGGGAAGAGTGTCTACGATGCCGTCATCGCATCAGCGACCTCGCGGATGCGGCCGATGATGTTGGCTGCCTTCTCAACCATCCTGGGCTTGATCCCAATTGCTCCGACCGTATTTTGGGGGCCGATGGCGTTCGCCATCATGGGTGGTTTGTTAGTGGCAACGCTGCTGACGTTGGTGTTTTTGCCGACGCTGTATGTGGCAGTGTTTGGCCATGAGCAAACACTTCCCGGTACGGTTGTTGATGAAGCCGCGATGGGTATTACGGATTGAGCTCAAGCCCATTAACTGCGCCCGCTGCTGCGGCGATGCGCGAGGTCTTAGAGTTGTATTTGGACGACACCCGACAGCTGTTTAACTCAATGGACCCGGCACCGTTTCGCGAGCGTGATATTGACCCCGAGGCGGCGCAGTACATCCTCGACTGGGCGTATGAGGTCTCGGGGCGAAAGTCGCTGGGCTTAGCGGTACATCTGGGGCGAGAGAACACCAGCGGTGACACTACGACGATCGTGACGCAAGCGGTGCATGAGTATTTTCGCGGTCGGGCGCAGGCTTCGCGCAAAGAGCTGAAAAAGCTACTGCGCACCGGGCGCATCACTTTTGTTATCGCGTTGGTTTTTCTGAGTGCGGTGAACGGCTTTAGTGAGTTTGTCTCTGAGCTAATCCCGCACGAGGGGCTCTTCTGGTTAATTAACGAGAGCTTATTGATTGCCGCCACGGTGGCACTCTGTCAGCCGATTGCGATTTTTCTCTACGACTGGTGGCCGATCCGCGCCGATGCTCGTTTGTATGACCGCCTTAGTGTGATGGATGTGCAGGTTTTCTGTGCCAATACGGCAAGTGCTTGCGTAGTGGAACAACCGGCGTTATGACGCAGTGGAGGCGGGCGATGGGCGTACCTAGGGTGTCAGTTGCATGGCAGCGTGGCGTGGCTTATTTCGGTTTTTGGCTGCTGTTGTTGCCAAGTTTTTCGCTTGCAGATCTGACCTTTGGTCTGCTGCTTGCGGGGGCCGCGACCTGGGTCAGTATGCGGCTGTTGCCCGTTGAAGCGGAGAGTTTACGGGTGAGCAAATTGCTGCAATTGGTACCGCACTTTATTTACGAGTCTTTACTTGCTGGAGTTGACGTGGCGCGGCGCGCGCTGGATCCAAAATTGCCGCTCAATCCTGGTTTGGTTAATTGCCCGGTCGGGTTTCCGCCGGGTTTTGCGCGCAATACCTTCGCCACCATTATGAGTTTGCTGCCCGGTTCTGTGTCGGTCGGTGATGGCGCTGACGATAAGGTGTTGGTGTATCACTGCCTCGACCTAGCCCAGCCGTTGGTCGAGCAGCTATACGCCGAGGAGCGGTTGTTTGCCAAGGCGTTGGTAGTGGGGAAAGCGCATGTCTGAGTTCTTGTTGGGTGCGGCGGTATTTATCCTTGTGGCAGTTGCCTTGGGCTTGTTACGAATCTTGCGCGGGCCGGGGCCGGCTGACCGGATGATGGCGGTGCAGTTGCTGGGCACGGGTGGTATTGCTGTGTTGTTGTTAGTTGGGGTGGCCACTGCCGAGCCGGCAACTGTTGATGTGGCGCTGACACTGGCACTGCTGGCGGTGTTTGCCACCTGTGCGTTCGTTACCGCCCCAGACGCTTCGCGCAACGCGCCACCCGAGGATCGGCAATGAGTATTTTTCTCGATGCTTGGAGCGTGCTCGCGGTGTTGGCGGGTGGTTTTTTCTTTTTTGTTGGCAGCCTTGGTTTGTTACGCTTTCCTGATTCCTTCACCCGCCTGCATGCCCTCACCAAGGCTGATAACCTAGGTCTGGGCTTTGTCGTGCTTGGGCTGTTGCCGCAGATGGACAGTTGGTTTGCCGGCCTTAAAGTGTTGAGTATTTGGTTATTGGTGCTGCTATCGGCGTCGATCATCTCGCAGCTGATCGCGCGTGCCATCAAGCGCAGGGAGTGGTGATGCTTAACCTACTGAATGGCAGTCTGGCGCTGCTAATCCTCGGTTTGGCCATTTGGGTCATAGTTGCGCGTGAGGCGTTCGCCGCCGTCGCCGGTTTTATGGTTTATGGCTTATTGTTGGCGTTGGTTTGGGTCCAGTTACAGGGCATCGACATCGCGCTCACCGAAGCCGCTATCGGCGGGGGGCTGACAGGCGTATTGCTTATTGGCGCAGTGACGCGCTTGCGCGCCGCAGAAGCCTCCATTTATGCCGTACGGCCAAGCGTGTGGCTGCGTTGGCTGGCAGGCGGGCTGTCGCTGGCAGTTACGCTACTGCTGGCGCTCTGCGTGCTGGCACTGCCCGACCCGGCACCGACGCTGGCGCATGCGGTGGTGGCCAATATAGATGCCACTGGGGTGGGCAATCCTATCACTGCTGTGCTACTGGCTTTTCGCTCGTTAGACACCTTGCTGGAGGCCATAGTGCTATTGCTGGCGCTGATTGGCGTTTGGTCGTTGGCCCCAGAGTCAGTATGGGATGGTCGACCTAGCTTGGCTCAGCAACTAGAAACTAATGGTATTTTGGCATATGCGGCGCGTTTGATGGTTCCGGTTGGCATTGTTGCTGGCGGTTATATCTTC
>NZ_CAWNYS010000445.1:11087-20371 GCF_963878295.1 Aeromonas sp. HMWF014
TACAGTACTTGCGGCCATGTGGTTGCTGGTCATGCTGGCGGGCCTACAGGATGCCCCGCCGATTAGTCGGACATGGCTGCGTATCGGCTTAGTCTGCGGCCCACTGGTGTTTATTGCCATCGGCTTGGTTGGCGTGCTGAGCGCGGGCGCGTTTCTGGGCTATCCGCCCGGGCTGGCCAAACCCTTAATTATTGCCATTGAGCTGGCGTTGATGCCGTCGCTGACGCTAGTGCTCGGTTTATTGTTGCTCGGCACACCGCAACGCAAGGCATGCCCATGAACACCCCGACGTTATTTGGCCTGTGCGCCGCTGCACTTATTGGCATTGGCTTGTACGGACTGATTGTTAACCCACATCCGTTGCGCAAAATACTGGCGTTTAACCTGCTTAGCAGTGGTGTGTTTATGTTGTTTGGTAGTATTGCCCGCCGGGGCGCCGCGCTGGGTATGGGCGGCGACCCAGTACCGCAGGCCTTGTTGATTACCGGTATCGTGGTGGCGTTTTCAGCCACGGCACTGGCGGTGGCCTTGCTGTTGCGGCTGTTTGCCGTCACCGGTGCGGTAACCCTGAATGATCACGCGCCGAGCAAGGCGGACTCTGCGGCCGGTGAGGTGTAAATGCCAGTGTCTGCCGCTATGCCGGTTTTATTGAATATCTCGACGAGCACTTCGGACGCCGGTTTGCTGTTGGTGCTGGCTGTGCTGTTGCCGTTTGTGGGCATGATGTTCGGTGTGCTCTGTGGTGCTCGTCATGCGCAACGGGTGGCCCAACTAGCGCTTCTGTTGGGCCTGGCAATTGCACTGGCCTGCGGCGTTGTACTGCTGAAAACGAACACCGCGCTGGTGTACGTGCTGGGAGGCTGGGCCCCGCCATTAGGGGTCGCCTTGCGTGCCGATGGCTTATCAGTGGCGATGTTGCTGGCGACCGCGGTAGTGGTTTGCGCTGTGGGCGTTTACGGCGACGCAGACTTTGGTGCTCGCCGTGGCGAATCACTGCAGCGCGCCGGCTTTAGTTTTTGGTTGCTGCTACTGGCGATCTGGGGCGCGCTCAACCTGGTGCTGGTGAGTGCCGACCTGTTCACCTTGTATGTCGCCCTCGAGTTGTTGACCTTCTCTGCAGTGCCATTGGTGTGCTTAGACGGCCGTGGCGAGACGCTGCGTGCGGCGTTGCGTTATCTGTTGTTCGCACTGCTGGGCTCGATGCTCTACTTGCTGGGGGCTGTGCTCTTGTATGGCGCCTATGGCACCTTGGATATCGCCCTCTTGGCCGCCGTGGCTGAGCCGGGCCTACTAGTCGGTGTTGCCGCGGCATTGATGACGGTCGGTTTGCTGGCCAAAACAGCGCTGTTTCCGCTGCATATTTGGCTGCCGCCTGCACATGCCGGTGCGCCGGCGGCGGCCAGTGCGCTGTTGTCGGCGTTGGTGATCAAGGGCTCTTGGTTTTTAGTCGTGCGTTTGTGGTTCGATGTACTGCCAGCCGTGGTGACGTTCTCAGCGTCGCAACTGTTGGGAGCGCTCGGTGCTGCTGCGATCGTGTTTGGCAATCTAATGGCGCTGCGCCAAGCACGCTTGAAATTACTGATCGCCTATTCCACGGTGGCACAGATTGGTTATCTATTTTTGCTGTTTCCGCTGGCATTTAGCGCTTTGAGCGGGCACATCGAAAACGGGCTCGCCTTGACAGGGGGCATGCTACAAGCGATTTCCCATGCTACGGCGAAGGCCGCGATGTTTATGGCCGCCGGTTTAATCAGTGCTGCGCTAGGCCATGATCGGATCGCCGATTTTGCCGGTGTGGCCCGAGCGCTGCCTGTCACCGTGATGGCTTTTGCACTGGGCGGCATAACGCTTATCGGCCTGCCTCCCTCCGGCGGTTTTCTGGCCAAATGGTTGCTGCTGTCGGCTGCCGTTAGCAGTGGCCAGTGGTGGTGGGCGTTGGTGTTGCTGGTGGGGGGCTTGCTCACCAGTGCTTACCTGTTTGTTGTGTTGGCGCAGGCGCTGCGCACACCCTTGGTGCCGTTGCTACTGTGCGCCCCAGTCGCTCGTTCTCGCGAGTTGACAGTGCTAGTGCTAGCCCTGTGTTCGGCCTTGCTGGGGCTGGTGGCGTTTGCCGAGGTCGACCTGACTCAGATCGGTCGTCAGGTGGCAATGTTGGAGGGCGCATCGTGATGCTCGGACAGTTGCTATTAGCGACCACCTTAGGATTGCCGTCGCTGATGTTGGCAACTTGCCTGTCGGCCCGCGTGCGTGAGCGGATGTTGGCGTTGCTGGTGTTCGCGCCATTGCCGGCAATTGCGGCGGCTTTATTTGCCGTCGATAGCCAATTGCTGGTCGGGCAGGGGCGATTGCAGTTGGCGCTGCAGTTGGATGTTCTCGGGGCGATATTACTCGGTGTGGCGGCTTTACTGTGGAGCATGGCGGGCCTGTATGCTGCCACCTATTTACGTGGTACCGCCAATTGTGGACGCTTTGTGGTCTGTTGGTTGATGACGCTGATGGGCTGTTTGGGGGCCTTTGTAGCCGCCGACATGTTTAGTTTTTACCTGCTACTGGCACTGCTTGGCGTCGGTGCCTGCGGCTTGGTGGTGCATGATCAGAGCGCTTCGGCGTGGCGCTCCGGTGGTACCTATCTGGGCCTTTCTCTGTTTGCTGAAAGCTGCGTGTTGTTGGCGTTTATCCTGCTGGCGGCGGGCACCCAAGGCGACAGTTGGTTGATCCGTGATGTGGTCGCCGAGTTGCCGCAGTCGCCGTGGTGTGATGTGACACTGGGGTTGCTGATTGTCGGACTGGGGCTGAAAGCTGGGTTGGTGCCGCTGCATGTGTGGATGCCGTTAGCGCATGCGGCTGCCCCGATACCGGCATCTGCAGTGCTGAGTGGCGCGGTGGTCAAGGTCGGCATCATCGGTCTGATTCGCTTTTTGCCACTGCAGACAGCCTTGCCTGATTGGGGTTTTGCCTTAACTTCGGCAGGCTTGTTTACTGCGCTGTACGGGGTGGCTATTGGCATCACACAACAACATCCGAAGGCGGTGCTGGCTTACTCCAGCGTCAGCCAGATGGGCGTCATAGTGGCTGTCTTGGGCATGGGCTTGTCGGCTGGCGAAACCAGCGCGGCACTCTATGCCGTTTGGTATGCGGCCCATCACGTGCTGGTCAAAGGCACTTTATTTCTGGCGGTCGGACTGGCTGCCACGACAGGTGCACGGCATCTGTGGCCGCTGCTGTTGGTGGTGGCCGTGCTGGCATTGGGGCTCGGCGGCCTGCCGTTGACGGGTGGCGCGCTGGCCAAGTACGCGGTGAAGGGGCCGCTGGGCGATGGTCTGGCGGCGACAGTGGCGAATGTCTCTGCCGCCGGCACGACCTTGCTGATGCTGCACTTTGTCTATTGCCTGAAAACATTTGCCGCCACGGACGCGCAGGCGCAGCCGGGCAAGGGCTTGTTGCTCCCTTGGTGCGTGTTGGCGCTGGCGTCGTTATTGATCCCTTGGCTGATGTATCTGTGGGTTGCAGCCGGCACAGTGACCGACCTGCTCGAGCCGGCCTCGCTGTGGCTGGCATTGCGACCGCCCTTGGTAGGCATGATTACGGCGATTGCTCTGTGGTATTGGGGCGGGCGTTTGCCACGGGTTCCCATAGGCGATATTGCGGTGTTGTTCGGTGGGCTGATGCCGCGCAACGGCGGCGTTAGCCTTGTGTTTACATCGCTGGATGCGTGGCTGCGGCGCTGGGCCTTGGCTTGCATGGCGCTGTTGGTGTTGAGCCTGTTATTCGCTTGGACACTGTATAGCGGGGTGCACGGATGAGTTACTTGCCGTCAGCGTTGGACCTATCTATATCTACAACAATATACGTTTGGGCCGCCCGTCCTGCGCTGTGTGCGCTAGGTTTGCCGCTGTCACGCCTCACCAGAAGGAAGTTGAGATGAGAATTAACCTGCTCGTAGTACTGCTTGTCGTCGGTTCTTCCGGCTGCACTGTAGGTCCCGACTACCAGCGCCCGCACAGCGAAACACCCAGTCAATGGCGTAGCGATTACGCGCAGATGGCCGAGCTGACGAACACTAAATGGTGGGAGCAGTTTGCTGATCCGACACTGAACAAACTGGTCGAGAGCGCACTGCGGGAGAATCTTGATGTTGCTGTGGCGGCGGCGCGGGTCGATCAGTTTATTGGCGCTTTGACCGCCACGCGTGCCCAGTTATCACCGCAAGTTGGCTACACTGGCGATGCCAGTCGCTCGCGCGCCAGTCGCCTTGGACAGCCACCGCTGCCGCCCGATGCCGATCCGTATTTTTCGCTTTACCAGGCCTCACTTGGTGCATCCTGGCAGCTGGATTTATTCGGTCGGGTACGGCGTTTGTCGGAAGCGGCGCAAGCACAGGTTTACGCCAGTGAACAGGCACAGCGCGGCGTGGCCTTGTCGTTGGTGGCGAGCGTGACCACCAGTTACATAAGCTTGCGCGCACTCGACCGCCAGCTGGAAATCGCCCAGGCGACGGCAAAGAACTTCGGCACCACGGCGCGCTTGTTCGAGTTGCGCTTTAAATTCGGCATCGTCAGCAAAATCGAGCTGATGCAAATTACCTCGCAGCATCAGCAGGCATTGGCGGCTATTCCGGCATTTGAGCAGGCCATCGAGGCGCAGGAAAATCTGCTGTCTATTCTGCTTGGGCGTAATCCGGGGCCGATCCCGCGTGGCAAGAGTATCGAGCAATTAGTCACCCCGCTAATTCCTGCTGATTTACCCGTCGCACTGCTGCAACGTCGGCCGGATATTCTCCAAGCCGAGCAAAACTTAGTGGCGGCCAATGCCAATGTTGGTGCTACCCGTGCTCTGTATTACCCGAGCGTGTCGATTACCGGCGCGCTGGGGAGTATCAGTAGCGAGTTTTCTAAGTTGTTGACGGGGCCTGCGAGTACCGGATTTATTGCCGCTAGTGTGAGTGGTCCGCTGTTTACTGCTGGCGGAATTGAGGGGCAGGTGTACTCCGCTGAGGCGCAAAAGCGCCAAGCGTTGCTGTTGTATCAGCAGACCATTCTGAATGCGTTTCGCGAGACTAACGATGCGCTCACCGGAGCACAGAAGAAAACCGCCGAAGTGGCGCTACAGCAGCAGCGCGTGGCCGCCTTGCGTGAACTGGCGCAGTTATCACGGCTGAGGTTTGATAAGGGCGTTGCGGGCTATCTGGATGTATTGGTCGCCGAGAATGAGTTATTTGCCGCCGAGTTGGCAACCGTCGGCTTGCTGGCCAACAACTATAGCCAGTTTATTAACGTGTATCAGGCCATGGGTGGTGGCTGGGTCGATATTGCAACTTCGATGACGGTGCAGCCGAAAGGCGGGCTAAGCAGCGCCGCATCACAACAATAGCGTTCTAACGCCAGTACAGCCGCCACGCTTGGGGACCGCTTGGCAATGAGTCGGTGGAGCAGATGCAGACAGGCTAGACAGCTACCTGGAGCTGTACTGACCCCCTTATTTTCGGGGACTCAAAAAACTCCAAGTGTGCGGGTGTATAACCGATGCTGCTTCAGGTAATAGGTGCACTTTTCCATCAGCAAACGGGCGTAGCTTTCTTTCATCCTAGGCAGCAATTGATAGTAAATGACACCCTGCCGGAAAAATGAATAGGTCCGCGTCTTGCTCGTGTTGACCTTGATGGTCCTCTCAAGACCCGTATTGTCACCTGCTTTACCCAGCAGGGTTGGTAATTTTCCCATATTTAGAGGTATTCAAAAGTAAAAATTATGCTGGCTGTCAACGCAGATATTCGACGATACCGCGTACGAGTTTGCTTTTGGTGACAGCATGGATAATGGAATAGATGCTGGTTTCAGTATCGTGTTTTCTGCATTTTTACTCGACGTTTATTCAGAGCATGTCTCTGAATAGATATCTTGAGTAAATACATCAACTATTCGTGGCTTGTCGAAAATTTCGTTAAATACTAGAAAAACAAAAATTACACTTGCCAATTAAATTCAACTTTGCTTATCGTCTACTCATGCGCTTGCTGTTCTTCCGCAGTCAATGGATTTTTGGCGCCAATACTTTGTTCAAGGAGAAAAGAACATGGATCCCTTTATCGGTGAAATTCGTCTGTTTCCCTGGGGTTGGGCACCGGAAGGCTGGCTGCCTTGCGAGGGCCAGATTATGCAAGTCAATAGCAATGTCGCGCTGGCTTCTCTGCTGGGCAGAACCTATGGCGGTGACGGAGCCACGACGTTCGGCCTGCCGGATCTGCGTGGCCGGGCCGCCCTGGGGCAGAACTACAGCGCCTCCACCGTCGATCCGATCATGGATGTGCACGCGCTGGGCACCAAAGGCGGTAGCGAAACCGTGACGATGCCGCAAAACTCGGTGGCCCTGCATAACCACGCCACACATGTCTCCAACGCCCCGGGCAACGATGACGCGGGCGGCAACATTCCCGCTGTCAGCTCGAACACCAAGGGGGTCCCGGCAAAACCGACCTATACCTCGGCAACCGGCACTCTGATCGCCCTCAACAGCGCGACTGTGACCCCAACACCAGGCACGCCCATGCCGAACATGCAGCCCTCCATCGTCGGCTACTTCTGCATCGCTACGACGGGCATCTACCCACCACGCCAGTAACGGCTGTCTACAGACCCTCAAGTAAGGAAACTGACATGTCTGAAGCTTTCGTCGGAGAAATCCGCATGTTCGCCGGCAATTATGCGCCAGAGAATTGGGCGCTCTGTGACGGTACGCTGCTGCCAATTAGCAACTTCCAGGCCCTCTACTCGTTGCTGGGCACCCTGTACGGCGGTAACGGCAGCACCAACTTCGGCCTCCCGGACTACCGTGGCCGGCTCCCCGTGGGCCAGGGCTCAGGCACCGGGCTGACCCCAAGGACACTAGCGCAGACGTTTGGCGTGGAAACCGTGACCATGAGGCCGGAAAACACGGCACCCCACACCCATGGCTTTATGGTGAGCAGCCAAGATGCCACGTCGGCGACCCCATCCCCTGCCGGAATGCCGCCTGACAGCATGACCTTTGGCAAATTCCCGGGTGCGGGGCTTATCACCGGGCTGTACAGCGCAGGAACCGGCACATCCGTGGCCGTCCCGATGAACCCGCAGTTTCTCGACCAGGCACTGGTCTCGGGCAGTGGTGCCGTAACCCCCCATAGCAACCTGATGGGGTCATTGGCCATCAACTACATCATTTGCCTGGTCGGCCTCTATCCGACCCGACACCAGTGACCCTCTCTACTCAATCTGGAATGAACGATCATGGATGCTTTTATCGGTGAAATCAGACTGTTCCCCTACAACTTCGTCCCGCAAAACTGGGCGTATTGCGATGGCTCGATCCTCACGGTCCAGCAGAATCCTGCGCTCTATTCGGTGATTGGCAACCGGTATGGCGGCTCCCCTGGCCAGAACTTCAAGCTGCCCAACCTCAACGGGCGCGTGGCCATGGGCGCCGGGGCCGGCCCCGGGCTGACCGACAGGCCCGTTGGCACGGCCCTAGGAGCCGACCGGATAACCATGGTGGCCAGCAACTTCGCCCCGCATACCCATCAGGTGCTGGCCAAGGACGGCAGCGAATCGGCGGCTGCTCTGGATATTCCCAACAACACCGCCTACCTGGCGCAACCCCGCAACATACGCCTGTACAACAACACCGCACCAACTGCGACAAACCAGACACTGGCTGCCACCACGGTGGGCAACGCCGGTAGTGGCGCAACGTCGACGGCCTTGCGTAACACCATGCAACCCTTTCAGACGCTGTCCTACTGTATATGCCTGGATGGCGAGTACCCGATCAAATCCTCATGACTCACAGCACCCCTCTCCCTTTGCCAGCAGGCAACGTGGCCGTACTGCGCAAGCAGAACGGCCACGACCTGGGATTTCTTCAGGCGCTGTACGCCTCACGCCGCTGGGCCGAAGTCAGCGCAGTACCTGGCTGGAACGACGCCCAGCGCCGGGCGTTCCTGTATTCACAGGCCGAGCTGCAACGCCAGCATTATGAAAATCACTTTCCCGCCGCGGACTTTTTGATCGTTGAGCAGGCCGGCAGCCCGATCGGGCGCCTGTGTGTGCAGTACGCGGCCGATGATGTGCGCATAGTCGATATTGCCCTGCTTTCGGACTGGCATGGCCAGGGCATCGGCACCGAGTTGCTGCGCACGGTACTGGCCAAGGCCGACGCCCAGCGTCAGACCTGCAGTCTGAGCGTCGAACAGGGTAGCCGTGCCCGCCGGCTGTATGAGCGGCTGGGCTTTCGCGCCGGCGCCGACACTGGTCTGTACACCCAGATGCAGCGTCCTGTGCCTCAGGATGCATGTGAAAGCCCTTGACCTTTGAGCATGACCACCGTCCAACGGCCTGCTATCGCTGTGCTGTAACTGCTGGACCTTTATCAACATTCACGCAGGACACGACCTTCAAACCGGTCAAAAGGCAGGAAGCCCTCATGAGAACACAGCTCACCGTGCCAGGTAACTGGCTGACTCGTCCGCTGATTTCACTTTTTATGTTGCTGGTCTTGTTGGTCCTGGCCAACCAGGCAATGGCCGCGGCTCCCGTGATCACCAATCCGGCTTCGGGCAGTACCTTGCCCAGCGTGGCGGTAGGCCAGTTCATGAGCATCCCCATCAGCTCGAGCGGCGGCGCCTTGCCTCTGGACATGTGGGTGGAATGCGATGCTAACGACCCGGACTACGATGGTGTGACGCCCTGCTTGCCGCCGGGGCTGATCCTCGATCCGTCGCCGGGCAGCTCGACCACCACGCTCTACGGCTCGCCAACCACCGCCGGTACCTACACATTCAGCATCACCCTCAATGACGGCCTGAATCAGGGCGGTGTTGCCACCTACACCCTGGTGGTTACCAGCTCCGCGGCGCCGACCCTGACCTCCGCAGCACCGAGCAGTGGCCCCACAGCGGGCGGCACCTCCGTCACTCTGACCGGTACCAATCTGACTGGCGCTACCGCCGTGAGCTTTGGCGGAACGGCGGCCACCGGCTACACCGTCAACAACGCTACCACCATCACTGCCAACACCCCGGCCCACGCCGCCGGCACAGTGAACGTGGTGGTCACCACGCCAGGGGGCAGCGCGACCCTGACCAATGGCTATACCTACAACGTGCCGGCCCCGATCGCAGGCCCGGTCAGCACCACGGTGGCGGCCAACAGCAGCGCCAATCCGATCACCTTGAACATCAGCGGCGGCGCCGCCAGCAGCGTTGCCGTGGCCAGCGCTGCCAGCCATGGCACCGCCAGCGCCAGCGGCACCAG
>NZ_CAWNYS010000446.1:0-3733 GCF_963878295.1 Aeromonas sp. HMWF014
GGGCTTGATAGGCCCTCTCCTGTGGGGGGAGGGCCAGGGTGAGGGATTGAGCGGTAGAGAAGGAGTCTGGATGAATAACGTTGTGTGGCACCAGCATGCGGTGAACAAGGCAAGCCGGGCCGGGCTGAAAGGACAGAAGCCGCTGGTGATCTGGTTTACCGGGTTGTCGGGGGCGGGTAAATCGACCCTGGCGGGGGCGCTGGAACAGGCGCTGGCGGCCGAGGGCAAGCACACCTATCTGCTGGATGGCGACAATGTGCGCCACGGCCTGTGCGGCGATCTCGGTTTCGATGATGCCGCCCGCCAGGAGAATATCCGCCGGGTCGGCGAGGTGGCAAAACTGATGGTGGATGCGGGCCTGATTGTGCTGACCGCCTTTATCTCGCCATTTCGCGCCGAGCGGGATCTGGTGCGCAACCTCTTGGGCGCCGACGAGTTTGTCGAGGTGTTTGTGGATGCACCGCTCGCCGTCTGTGAAGCGCGCGACCCCAAGGGGCTCTATAAAAAGGCGCGGGTCGGTGAAATTCGCAACTTTACCGGTATCGACTCTGCCTATGAGGCACCTGTTCAGCCGGAAATTCATCTGCTTAATGCCGGTAAACCGGTGGAAGTGCTGGTGGATGAGTTGCTGACCGCCCTGCGGCAGGGGCGCTACCTATAGTTGTTGAGTGGCGCCGTCTTACACTGGGAGCCGGATTATTATCCCGGCAACCGGGTAATCACTCAGGCAGCAAGCAGCAAATAGAGTGTGGGCGTGGGTAGCAAGGGCAAAGTGGCCATCTTTGCCTGCCTCGCCTGCGAGTCATTGGATCGGAAGAACATATAACAAGCGCCCGACGGTCGTTAAGTTGACCACCACAGGCGCTTATAGGCTGACGGCTGCCGATATAACCCGAGCAAGGGGATTTTCCGAGCCTTGCTTATGTTGTAGCCGTGTTATTTGCGATTGTCCGAATACTCTTCGTTATTCGAACCTACGGACTAGAAACGTCTCGCGTTGATAGTATCTCTTTAAACATTTTAGCCTAGTGCATCAAATGCTCGTGTAATTGGAACTGGAATTTCAGACCTATCAATATGACGGCCAATGATCTCTCCCCAATTAAAGCTTTTATTCGGCCACTCATCAATTCTCTCGGCACTTCCGATTGCAGTCAATTTTTGGCGAATCAAATTACGTAATTTTGACGCAAATTTTTGATTTGCTGGCAAGATGTTTTCTCGCTGTGCGACTGGGATTGTTTCGATGATACTAGTGATATCTTGATCTGTTATTTCAATATCATTGCCATAGACTTCGCGAACTATAGTCGGCCATAGGTTAATCGGTAGCGAGTCTTCTAGGTCTTGTTTTCCTACAACGAATACTTGAGTATTTTCCTGCTTGTTTGTGTCAGCATCAAATATATATACAGAGAGGTCGTCTCTTTTTGCAAAGCCATCAATTAGGCTATCCAGTAAATTATTAGCTACATCTTCATTTGTACACCCTTTTAAATTTATCAATTGAATGTTTTTTTCACGAAGTGAATAGCCTGTATACTTATGATAGAGCAGTGGGATTAGGGCCTGTTCTGTATTACCCTCAACTATTAGAAACTTATTAAAGAATAGAAAATCACTGTTCAACACACCCAATATGTTAAATATATCTGCAACAGTACCTATTGAACCTATTTCGGTATAGCTGTCTTTTATTCTAAAGGTATTTATATCCTCTAGTTTTGATGCATTGACAAAGATTGTACTGTGAGTGCTAACCAATATTTGAAAATGTTGCTCAGATAGTAAGCGAAGAGTATTGATAAACTCCCTTTGTGCTCGTGGGTGTAAATGCGTTTCTGGCTCATCAAAACACCAAATATACCTTTTATTTGTGGTTGTCGATTGCTCTGCTTGCAGTTTAAGTAGGGCAAACCAAATTTGACGCTTTATTCCTTCACCTTGGTTGTCAATGTGCACACTTTCTTCTGCGCTTGCTTTTCCTACAAATAGATCAGTAAGTTGATTTTTTAGTTCAAAGTTAACACTAGCACTTATGCTTTCAATACTTGGAACTTCATTTTGAATACCTAATTCTTCAAGTTTTTGATTGATTTTGGTTTGTGCTTTAGTTCGGAGTATTCCAGAAATTTTCTTAGCTCGAGCAACTTCAGCTTCTATAGAATCGGTTAAAATAGCATTCGCAGCTTTGGTTATACCTTCAAGCGACTCATTCCAGCTTAAGTATGCAAACTCCGGAAAAACATACTGCAAGTCTTGCTTCCACTTTTTTTGTTTAGCATCATCACTAAAGTTAACAAACTTATACGTGCAAGGAACCGTTCTTAGTATTGATCGCATTCTCTCATATATGGTATACCTCCCTTCACCATTGTCGTTGACAAGATTTGTTTGTGATGAATTATGAACACTCATAGCCGTGTTCACTTGGGCTTGAGTGAAACTATAAATGCTGTCTAAACTCTGATCATCAGGATGGGCATGAGCATAAAATATTTCAGATGTGCCTGTGATGGCATTTATTACCTTTGCTTTATAGAAGTATCTACACTCGTCATCACCTTGTCTCGCTGATTCAAGCACCCATCGTAAGTGGTTAGATAAGTCCTCACAATCATTTTCAAAACCTTCAATCTGAAATTTTCCAATGCATACTATGAATTTTTGTTGTTCATCATCAATTTGAATAAATAGGTCTGGAAGACCACGCTCACGTAAGTGAGAATTGATTTCAGCCTTGGTTAATGCAGTGTGTGATAAATCATTTTTCTCTGTTTTATCATTAGGAATACAGGCTGAAAAAGATTGATCTAGCAGTAAGCGTATAGAATTGAGTGACGTGGTTTTACCACAGTCATTTTCTCCAATTAGTACGGTTGGAGAGTCTGATTTAACTTGAAGTATTGTTTTTTTAGCGCTTTTATAATTTATGGTAATGATTTCTTTGAGCAGCATGTTTATTTTTATTCCTTGGGTATTAGACTTTAATTGATTTTGTTCATGCAAATAACAACGAAGAAGGTATTAATAATAAGACCATCGAGTATTCCATAAGAATATGCCCCCCATTAATAAAATTATGATGACTATTATCTTGAATAACCTACTGTAGGTCGTCAGTCGCTTATGTATTCTCATATATTGGGTTTGGCTATGCTCTGCGCCAACCATCTCGTATGTTGGGCTAAAAATCGTAGGTTGGTGCTGAACGAAGTGAAGCCCAACGTTTACCACGAAACGTATCTGCAAATTTGTTTTACCGATCGACCCCATCCATGTTTATTCCGCTTTGGTTGACGTGATAATGCTCGCTTGTTGGGCTTCGCTGCGCTCTGCGCCAACCTACACGAAGTGAAGCCCAACGTTTACCGCGAAACGTATCGGAAAATTTGTTTTACCGATCGACCCAATCCATGTTTATTCCGCTCTGGTTGAGGTGATCATGCTCGTCTGTTGGGCTTCGCTACGCTCTGCGTCAATCTACAAAAACCACGCTACCGCCCCTGAATTTCAGCCTCCAGTCTGCTGCTTGTTACCTGTGGTGTTGCTCTGGGCTGGCTCATGGCTGACTCCGACGAGACGGTTGCCAAACGGCTATGTTACCGAACGGAGCCTGCATTAAAAGTGCAAGCGGGCCGTTTTCTGAGCAAGATCAACAAATTAATCAACAATGTCGTCGGTTCGAATAGCGCAGCGTATTCGGACGATCGCGAAAGGGAGGGGAGGGAAC
>NZ_CAWNYS010000447.1:0-2909 GCF_963878295.1 Aeromonas sp. HMWF014
ATATTGACATCCACATAGAGTATTTATACTAGGGTATACAATATGAAAAAATTATCAGAGATCATCCATCAAGAAGTTTCACAGGGGCGGCGGGATTTTCTCACCTTCTCTTCCATGTCATTGCTCGGCTTGGCGGTCAGTAGCGTTTTCCCTACTCCGGTGAAGGCCGCCTTTGCTGCCCTGAATAGTGGCACGCTCACTGATCTGGATGGGATCAATTTTTACGTGCCAAGTTCTAACCAGCCCATCGTTTATTCGAAGCCGGTCAGCTTTACACAAGCAACCGATGAAGCTCAATATCTTGCCCAGGTGATGTTTCAAGAGTTAATGAAGTTCGAATTCCAGAATCAGAACGGCTCATTAAGCGAAAAGTTGGGGCTTGGTATGAAGCCTAATGATAGTGTGCTGGCAATGAGCAATAACAACAACTCGGTAGGAAATATTTATTACAGCAATAAATCCTACTTTACTGACAATATTGTTGAATATGTGAGTGGCTTGTTGCAACACTCATATAGCAAGCAAAAAGATGTCACTGTGGCCAACCGGAAACTGTATAACTCTTGGGATATGGTGAAGGTCAATGCGAATATTAAGCAAGCAGAAAAGGGTACGCAATTTAAAGAGATTATCGACCAGCTATACGCTGTCGCTACCTCTTATTGTCAAAATGGAAAGTTAAACACCTACAATACAAAAGCAGATGGTCAATACTGGGCTCGTCAACTTATCGCACATTACAACAAGAATGAGGTGTTAGACGCACTTATCAGTTCTTTTAAAGTTCAGGAGAATTTGGGGCCAGGCTCATCGTTTGAAAATGCGATGTTAAAAGTGTATAACACCATCAATAAAGTCAGAGCGCTTAATATTTCATCCGGTGGTCACATCAAAGAGGATGAGCTGCAAGAATTTGAACGCACCCTGGCGGGTTCTGTTTACACAGGGTTTGCCATGAACACGAGCTGGGGCCACCAAAGCGAGCAATACACAGTCCTGGCCAACAGGAGAAACTTCGATGATGTGGTGAAGTTGTTGAGAAATGACAGCGGTAATCAGATCACCTTCTGGAGAAGTTTCTTCACCCAACATAGCCCGGATAAATTCTGGCAGGACCTTAATTATTCTGGTTCAGATATGAACTTGAAAATGTTCACCTTGCAGGATGGGGAGGCCCGGCGGCGTATTCTTAGAAAATATCCTGATCTGGCAAGGGCGACGGTCAGCGTGGCACCCACCGCCTTTTCTGGTGTGGTTCCCGCCAACGCCACAGAGTCATTCCTATCCGTGTTCGCCTTGTTGCTAGGGGTGGGCAACTTTACCTGGTTGACGGCGACCGATCGGCAGGAATTGAGCAACCCTGTTTCTTTGATGGGGTTGGGGGTTGCCTTTATGGATACGGGGCTGAATCTGATCAAGCTCGGTAAGTTCCTTGATAATGTGACCATGTTTATTTATGGCAGTGGTGCAACAATAGGAAACACCGTAGCCGATTATATGGCGAAGTTCAGTAAATACTTGAGCAACCTTACAGCCAAGGGCAGGAATCTCGCGAATGTGTTAGAGCGGCAGATAGCCAACAAGATGTTTCTCGCCACTACAACTCAAAGCATCGTTAAGGTTATTGATATATGTTTTGTTGGATTGGCGGCGCTGGGTGCGGCCCTGGCCGCGTATAGTCTATATGAGGCTGTCCAGGGGGGGGATGTCGGGGATATTATATTTGCTTCAATCAATCTGTTGATCGCCACGGTGATGTTGGGCATATCCGCTGCCGCTTTGATATGGTCTGCCTCTGTCTTTGCCATTGCCATTGCCGGACCCTTGGGGATTATTATTGCGGTGATAGGCATAGTGGTAGCTATTGCCCAGTGGATCTACGATTTACTAAAAAAAGAAGATATCAAGCCCAACCCGATCGAGAGTTATACCAACGAATATATTAAACCACGGGGGCTTGAGTACGAAGATATCGGCTCATACCTCTGCCGGGTCAAGAGTTACTGGAATGGCAATATGGTCTGTGCCATGGATGCCAAGACCATGAATACCGATTGGGACAAAGTCAAGCACATTGTTGACCAAAATAAGCCTATTTATCATCAGGCCGGGGCCTTGGTAACCTCCCCAAGAAATGGCAGGATTTATAACTTTGCCGATATTCAGAAGCCAGGCTACGGAAATATATCGACTTTCTTCGACACGGGAGCCAAAACATCAATCAGTAACTGGCGGCCGGACTATGAGTTGACAACCTGCGATCATGCCGTTGAGAGTAATACAAGGTATAGTAGGAAAACTGCTGCAATCTTCATAGCCAGGGCCGGCTACAGCTATCCACGCGCCTACTTGACGTCTAATCTGGAAAATGCCCCGACAAGTAGCAATGACCTGGTGAATAAATTAAATTTAGAGCCTGGTGATTATCCGATGGATGTGGTTGCCATCAATGACCTTGAGGATACCATGTTCCTTATCTTTACTACCCGACATATCTATCAGGTGAGAAATGATGACGTACGCAAGATAATATCTAATTTTGTCGGTCAGCCCAATACACCGATCACCTCGAGCCTTACTGCGCTGGCACTCGGTACTAACGTGAATTTGATCTATCGGTTAAGTGGTGTGGATGCTCCTAAGACTCGCTACCATTATCTGCTGACCCGGGATGACCGTGGGAATTATACCAGTATGAAATTACTGCGGACTATCAATTCCCCCATGTCCTCAGACTCGCCGATTGTCGGTCGGTTGTTCAACAAAGTCGGCGAACTGGTTTCGCGGATGGACTTTATGTATCACGATGGGCAGATTGGTTATGCGCGCTATGGCGCCATTATGAATAACACTGGTGGTGCCTGTAGTGGTCAACTAAATCCGGACACTTGGTTAGGCCGAACCTCGGC
>NZ_CAWNYS010000448.1:0-10942 GCF_963878295.1 Aeromonas sp. HMWF014
TCGCGCCCCTTGGCAAACAGGGCCTGATGCCATTCCCACGGCGTGTGCGCCCACGCATAGAGGTCATACAGGCTGTGACCATCCCAAAGGCCGCCGTGGATCTGAAACTCGGGTCGATCGCTTCTGAGGGTGATGGTATCGGGTCTGTAGGTCTGCAGTTTGACCGCACTGGCTCCGGCCGCCTTGGCGGCGGTCATGATGGCCAGCGCGCGTTCCAGGTTGCCGTTGTGGTTGGCCGAGAGTTCAGCGATCACATAGGGCGCCTGCACCGGGCCTATGGATTGATGGGCGATCTGCATCTGTGGTCAGGCTCCTGTGCCAAGTTGCCAGCCTTGCGGCGCCGGCTGCCAGGGGGCTGGCGGCGCTATCTTGGGTGGCTCGGCAAGATAGAGGGGAAATTGGGAGAAAATTCTTTGCAAGCGATGTGCCAGCTCTTGCCACTCCTGTGCCAGAAGTGGTTGCCGGGCCTGCCATACCAGCTGCGGGCCGCACTGGGTCAGGGTGAGCAGATGCTTGTCATCCTGCTGGAACCGCCACTGCTGGCCGTCAGGTATGAGTTGATAATCGGCTTGGGGCAGCAGCCAGGCGGTGAGACGATCCAGCCCCAGCCCATCCACCTGTTGCTGGCCGCGTTGGCGATAGTCATCAGCTTGTCGCTCCAGTTGCTGCAAGGCATGCATGAGCCGCGCCGGCTCGGCCAGCTCGTCCAGCGTCAGCCGTTCGGCCAGTTGGAAGCGGGCGATCACCTCGTCGTTGAACTGCTGGTTGTCGACGATGGGCACCGCCAGGGTCGGCAGGCCGAGGCAGGCCCGCTCCCAGGTCATGCCGCCGGCAGCGCCGATGGCGAAGTCGTGCTGATTCATCAACTGCGCCATCTGATCGCTCTGGCGCAGCAGCGTGATCTTGAGTTCGGGCAACTCCGCCACCCTTTGCTCCAGTTCGGGCCAGAAGGGGTTGGCGCCGCCTGCCACCAGGGTCCACTGGATGGTTCGCGCCCAGGGCAAGCGGGCCAGGCTGTTGAGGGTGGTGAGGCAGGCACCGGCCGGATCTGCGCCGCCGAAGCAGATGAGTCCTCGCTGCCACTGGCTGGTTTGTTGACGTGCCAGTTGGCGACAGGCGGGCCGCAGCAGGGCATAGTCGGTGCCCAGCAATAGTCGGCAATCGGCCGGGATCAGCGGTTGGTAATCGGCGGCTGTGCGCAGCGGGCCTTGGTCCAGCAGCAACTGGCAGTGATGCGGACGGTCGGCCAGATCGTCGATCACCAGCAACTGGTCACAGTGGACCGCCAATTTTTGTTCGACCACGTGGTCACTTTGGTAGTGATCGAACACCAGCCAATCGGGCTGCAAGCCAGGCAGCGGGCCTGCGTCGTCCTGCGTGGCCAGAGGGTGGTGGCGATGGGGCGGTAACAGCGGCAGCAGATGCGCCGGCAAGTCGTGGCAGAGGAAGTGGCACTCGGCCCCCGCCGCCCGTAGCCGATCGGCGATGGCCTGGCAGCGCATCAGGTGGCCCAGCCCTATTTCGGGTCCGGCATCGAGCCGGAAGGCGACGTTAAACGCCATCCTGGCTCAGCACCCGATAGAGCAGTTCGGCCAGGTGCCAGTCTTCCGGAGTGTCTATGTCGGCCACCCTGTGCCTTGGCAGAATATGGCCGATCCCTTCCCCGCCCACCGGGCTGATACCCCCCAACCAGGCTGCGCGGCTGCCCCAGTAGAACTGGCCGGCATCCTGGTAGGCGGGCTCCAGATCCTGAGAGCGTTGCGCCATCTGCTCCGGCCAGAAGGGGCTGACTCTGCCCTGTGCATCCATGCGCACCGCCCGCTGGATGGGGAAGCCGAATTCGGCCACCGTGTAGACGAAGGGCGCCTGGCTGGCGAGCAGGCGGTCGTGGGCGGCGCTCAGATCGCTGGCCTGAATGAGTGGCACTGTGGCATAGATGCAGCAGTAGTATTCCGCCTGAATGCCGAGGTCGTCGAGTTGCCGGATGGCGTCGATCACCACCGGGGTGGTTCCGGTATGATCGTCGGCCAGACTGGCGGGGCGCAGAAATGGCACCTCGGCGCCGAGTCGGCGGGCCAGTTCGGCGATCTCCTCATCATCGGTGGAGACCACAATTCGGCTGAAGCAGCCTGCCGCTCTGGCCGCCTGAATGGCGTAGGCGAGCATGGGCTGGCCGCAGAAGGGGCGGATATTCTTGCGGGGAATGCGCTTGCTGCCGCCCCGGGCCGGAATGATGGCGATGGCCATGGTGCTTTCTCCCTGAGGGACGGGGTCTGGTATCCCCGTCCGGATAATTGCTGACAACTCTTTGATTATTTTTGAGATTATACCGAGTTTTCATCTTATATTATTGAGCTTTGCTACGGAATCGCCCTGCTATGGTCGATAACATGGGGAAGTGGGTGGTATTGAGCATGAGTTATGGTGTCGAGCTGCGCCCGGTTCAGCCGTGGGACTTGCCCACACTGAGGCGCTGGCGCAATCAGGATGAGGTACGGCTGCAGATGGTCGAACAGGCGCTCATCTCTCCCCGCCAGCAGCGGCAGTGGTTTGTCAGCAGCCGTGAGCGGCCGGATCAGCAACACTGGGTGCTCTGGTGCCGGGGTCAGCGGGCAGGCTACGTCAATCTGAAAGGGGAGACGCAGCAGCCGTTGCAAGGTCAGCCTGTGGCCGATGCGGGGCTCTATCTGGGCACCTCCACCGTTCGTCACCCCATGCTTGCCGTTGCCGCTGCCCTGTCGCAGCTCGATCAGGGGTTCGATACCTTCGAGCTCGGCTGCATCCGTACCCTGGTGCGCGCGGGCAACGGCGCCGCCCTGCGCCTGAATGAGCAGCTGGGTTATCGCCAACATGGGGAGGATGGTGAGTTTCTCGCCCTTGAACTGCAGCCCGCCGATTATTATACCGCCCGTGAACGGCTACGGAGATTTTTCAGATGACTACAGCGTTGGAAAAGGTTTTTGCCGATGCCCTCGGCATAGACGTCGGCAGCGTCAGCGACGGGCTGGCTTACAACAGCATTCCCCAGTGGGACTCCGTCGCCCACATGGGCTTGATAGCCCAGCTGGAGGATTGCTACGGCGTCCTGCTCGATACCGATGACATCATCGACATGAGCTCGGTCGCCAAGGCACGGGAGATCCTGGTCAAGTACGGGGTCGCCCTCTGATGCAGGGGCTGCTGCAGGGCAAGCGGGTACTGATCACAGGTGCCGGGCGCGGCATTGGTCTCGCCATCGCCCGCCAGTTCGCCGCGCAAGGTGCTGAGCTGTGGCTGGGGGGCCGCGATGAAGCGGCCATGAGTCAGCTGGCGGTCGCCCTCGGCGCCGAGTTCGCTGTCCCCTGCCAGCCGCTCTGTTTCGACGTGGCCGAGCCGCAGGCGGTCAAGCAGGCCTTTCAGCAGCTGTTTGCCCAGACCCGTCAGCTGGACGTGCTGGTCAACAATGCCGGTGTGCTGGAAGAGGCCCTGCTTGGCATGGTCAATCAAGCGCAGCTGGAGAGGACCTTCAGTCACAACAGCTTCAGCGTTGTCTATTGCAGCCAGTATGCCGCCCGTCTGATGCAACGCAGCGGTGGTGGCAGCATCATCAATCTCGCTTCCCTGATGGGACGGGTGGGTGCCGCCGGGCTCAGCAGCTATGCCGGCAGCAAGGCGGCGGTGATCGGCATCACCCAGTCGCTGGCCAAGGAGCTGGCAGCCAGCCAGATCCGGGTCAACGCCATCGCCCCCGGTTTTATCGATACCGAGATGGCGCGTGCTATCCCGGACCAGAAGTTCGCCGAGCGTCTCGCCAGCATCGCCATGGGGCGGATCGGCACGCCGGACGAGGTGGCCAAGGTAGCGCTGTTCCTCGCCTCCGACCTGTCGAGTTACGTGACCGGTCAGGTCATAGGCGTGGATGGAGGCATGTTGGTCTGATGAAGCAACTCCATCCTTTACTCGCCCATCTGCATGAGGATAACTCGGCGCCGGCTTGGCGGGATCCGCTGGGTGGCTGGCTCTCCTACGGCGAGTTGGCACGGCGGGTGATGCAAGTGGCGGCGACTTACCCGAGTGAGCGCAGCCTCGTCTATCTGCCCTTCTTCACCCGTACCGCCCATCTGCTGCATTATCTGGCCGCCCTCAGGCTGGGACATGCAGTGATGCTGGCGGATCCCGCCCTGTCATTGGCCCAGCATGAGGTCAGTTGCCAGCAGTTCGCCGCGACCTGCCGGGTAAATGAAGAAGGGAAGTTGATCCGTCTCAGGGATACCAGCCCACTGTTGCACCCCGAGCTGGCGGTGTTGCTGCCTACCTCGGGCAGCACGGGCAGTGCCAAGTGGGTGCGCCTCTCGGGTCGCAATCTGGTGGCCAACGCGGCCTCCATCGCCGACTATCTGGCGCTGACGATGACTGAACGAGCCATCACCAGCCTGCCGCTGTTCTACTCCTATGGCCTCTCGGTGCTCAACAGCCATCTGCTGGTGGGCGCCTCCCTGGTGCAGAGCGAGGGGAGCGTGCTGGAGCGTGACTTCTGGCAGCAGATCGAGCAGCACGGCGTGAGTAGTTTTGCCGGGGTGCCCTTTACCTATCAGATGCTGGCCCGGCTGCGCTTTGACTGGGCCCGGTATCCCTCCCTGCAGACCCTGACTCAGGCGGGGGGACGACTCGAACCCGCGCTGGCGCAGCAGTTTGCCGAACAGGCCCTGCGGCTGGGGCGCCGTTTCTTCGTCATGTATGGCCAGACAGAGGCGACGGCGCGCATGGCCTGGCTGGCGGCGCACGAGGTGGTCACCCATCCGGATGCCATCGGCCGCGCCATTCCCGGTGGGCACTTTTTCCTGCGCGAGCTGGAGGGGGGCAAACCCGGGGAGGGTGAGCTGGTCTATCGCGGTGACAATGTCATGCTGGGCTATGCCAGTGCCGCCGAGGATTTGGCGCAGGGTGCCCTGTTGCAAGAGCTTGCCACCGGCGATCTGGCCCGCAGTGATGAGGCTGGCCGTTACTACATCTGCGGCCGTCTCAGCCGTTTTCTCAAGCTGTTCGGCAAGCGGATCAGTCTGGCGGAGGTCGAGAGCCAGCTCCATCGCTGGGGTTGGTCGGGGGCGTGCGGTGGGCGTGATGACTGCCTGCTGGTGGTCGTCGAACCCCATGGCGAACTGACGGCCGACGGGTTGCAGCGCGAGCTGGCGCAGTGGCTGCAGGCACCGCCACGAGCGGTGCGGGTGGTACAGGTGGCACAGCTGCCGCGCACCGCCAACCACAAGATTGACTATGCTGCCCTGGCCAGACTGGCGGAGGAGGCGTGATGGAAAGCTTGCTGGCCGCCCCCATCTTCGACCTGCCCCAGGCTGCCAAACAGGCGCTGTTGCTGGCGCGGCTCAATGCCCTGACCCGTCACCATGTCGAGCACTGCACCCCTTATGCCAATGTGCTGCATGCCTTTGGTTGGACGGCAGAGGCTGCCGATTATGGCGAGCTCCCCTATCTGGCGGCCCGGCTGTTCAAGTTGGCTCAGTGGCAGAGCGTGCCTGAGGCCGAGGTGTTCAAGGTGCTCACCTCGTCGGGCACCACGGGGGCGCCATCACGGATAGTGCTGGATCGGGAGACCGCAGCGTTGCAGAGCAAGGTGCTGGTGAAGATACTGCAGGAGTTTGTCGGCAAGCAGCGCCTGCCCATGTTGCTGGTGGAGCAGCCCGCCCTCATCCAGAACCGCAGCGGCTTTTCGGCGCGTGGTGCAGGTGCCCTGGGACTCTCCTTCCTCGGCCGGGACCACACCTATGCCCTCGACGAGCAGATGCGGCCAAACTGGCCGGTAATAGAGGCGTTTTGCGACAAATACGCCGGTCAGCCTGTGCTGCTGTTCGGCTTTACCTTCATGGTCTGGCAATGCCTGCTGGAGCCCCTGCGCGAGCGCGGACTGCACCTGCCCTTTGAGCAGGGCATTTTGTTTCACAGCGGCGGCTGGAAGAAGCTGCAGCATCTGGCGGTGGACAATCCCGCCTTCAAGGCCCGTTGCCGCGAGCAGCTGGGTCTGAGCCGGGTACACAACTTCTATGGCATGGTGGAGCAGGTGGGATCCATCTTCGTCGAGTGCGAGCAGGGGCATCTGCATGCCCCCGTGTTTGCCGATCTGCAGGTGCGCGATCCGCTCACCCATCAGCCACTCGGGGTCGGTCAGCCCGGTTTGTTGCAGGTGCTCTCCGCCATTCCTGGCAGTTATCCGGGCCACAGCCTGCTGACCGAGGATCTCGGCGTGCTGCTGGGGGAGGATGACTGCCCCTGTGGCCGCCATGGCCGTTATTTTCAGGTATCAGGGCGCCAGCAAGGCGCCGAGGTGAGGGGATGCAGCGACACCTTCCAGTGACGCCGTCGCAGGCGGTAGAGGGGCTTTGGTTGACGGGGCCCGATGTCAGCTTCGTGGCACCGTCTGCCAGCTGGCAGACGTTCTGCGCGCAGCCGCTGCCCTGTTTTGCTCCCGTCATCTGCGACTTTGTGGCGGCCTTGTCGGCACGCCTGCAGCAGGAGGGGCGACGCCACCCCGATCTGGCTGCGTTTGGCTTCTGGCTGCGACCGCGCCAGCTGGCCCGAGAGCAGCAACGGCTGCAGGGGCGGGGGCCGGTGGGCGTCGTGTTTCACCTGGTGCCCTCAAACGTACCGACCGTGGCCTTCTACTCCTGGCTGATGGCCCTGCTGATGGGCAACCCCTGCGTGGTGCGGCTGTCATCGCGCCGCGATCCGGTGCAGGAGGCCATGCTGGCCATACTGAACGACCTCTTCTCCCAGCCCCTGTTGCGGGAGATCGCCATGCGTACCCGCTTTATCCGTTATGACCATGATGAGAACATCACCGCATGGCTGTCGACTCGTTGTCGGCTGCGTATCATCTGGGGCGGCGATGAGACCATTCGCCAAGTGCGGGCCGTTCCACTCTCTCCAAGCGCCCACGAAGTGGTATTTCCTGATCGCCGTTCCATGGCGGTGCTCGACAGCCACTGGCTGGCCCGGCTGGATGCTGTGGGCTGGCAACAGACCCTGGGGGCCCTGCAACAGGACTGTACCCGTTTCAATCAGCAGGCCTGTGCCTCTCCCACCACCCTCTGCTGGCTGGGCGAACCCGACGAGGGGTTGCGCCGTCGCCTGCTGGAGGCCCTGTTTGTTCCCTTTGCTGACGATCCTGCCTTGGTGATGGAGCGGCTCATCCACAGTCAACAAAATGCCGCTCTGGACGGAGGGGTGCAGTTGAGCTTATTCCCGGGTGTCACCTTATTGACTCCGACGGCCTCCCTGCGGCTCGCACATGTCGGAGGAGGTACAGTCGCCGAGTTTGTGGCCGATACCCTGGATGAGCTGCTGTTGCAGCCGTGGGATATGCAGACCTGTGTCTGGGTCGGTGCACACAAGGCGCTGCTTGAGGATGCCTTGCCAAATGCGCCCGCCTGCCGCATAGACCGGGTGGTGGTGGCGGGACAGGCGCTGGCATTCGAGTGGCACTGGGATGGGATAGACATGCTGCACGTTTGCAGCCGTGGCCTCGTCCAGCATGAATAATCGGGTGTGGCTCACATAAATCCCACTGCTTCAATGGATTAGCTTGGTCAGGCATATCTCTTGCAGTAAAACCTGACAGAGAGGGGGGAAGGCTTGACAGGGACCGTGCGGTAGCCTTGCCCATTTTCTCCCATCAGCTTCTTTTCTACTCATCTTCTCTTGGATTTCCCTATGAAAGTCAGCGTATTGGTGCCTGTCTACAATCTGGCGCGCTTCATCGAACCCTGCCTGCTCAGCCTGCTTGAGCAGCAAACGGATTTCGAGTTTGAAGTGATCGCCATCGACGACGGCTCGAATGATGACTCCTGGGCCATCTTGCAGCGGCTGGCGCGGCAGTGGCCGACACTGCGCATTCTGCAGAACGCACAGAACATGGGGCTGGCCAAGACCCAGAAGCGGCTGCTTGCAGAGGCAAGGGGTGACTATCTCGCCTATGTGGATGGGGATGATCTGGCCCTGCCGGACAAGCTGCAGCGCCAGGCCGAGTATCTGGATGCACACCCGGGTTGCACCCTCTGCTACCACGAAGCCGAGATGTTCGATGATGAGACAGGGGCACGGATCAAACTCTTCACCCGCGATTATTACAATGCTCGCTATCTAGAACCCGTGATGACGCGAGAGGCCTTGATCCGCTTCGGAGTGTTCGTCAATGCCAGCTCCATCATGTTTCGGCGTTATGAAGGGATGGAAAATGCCATCGACGAGGGGTGCAAGATCATCCTCGATTACCCCTGGCATATTCTGAATCTATCTCTCAACCCGGGAACCCTCGACTTTATCCCCGAGCTGCTGGGGCGCTATCGCTTCCACACCCAGAGCTTTGGTGGGCAGACCCGCAAATCGGCCGAGCGTCGTGAGCAGTCGCTGCGCGACCTGCTGCGGGCTTGTGACAATGCCGGTGACTTTGGCGCTGATCCTGTGACCATTGCCCAGGGGCGTGCCCATCACTACTACTCTGCCGCGCTCTATTTCTTGCGGCAGGGAGACTACGCCCGTTTTCTCAACCTGCTTGAGCAGTCGGTGACCGAGGTGGCCACGCTGGTGCCGGGCTGGTTTTTCGACGAGCGGCATCAGTTGGCGTGGGAGGGGCGCACCAATCCGGCCCGCGTCGTGCAACAACTGTTTGGAGATGCAGCGTGAGTTATCAGGCGATTGTCATCGGAGCCGGGCTGTCCGGCGCCGTCATGGCGGAGCGAATGGCCAGCCAGCTTGGCTGGAAGGTGCTGTTGCTGGAACAGCGCGACCACATAGGTGGCAACTGCTTCGATGAGTATGACGAGCATGGGGTGCTGATCCATCGCTATGGGCCGCACCTGTTTCATACCGACAAGCAGGAAGTCTGGGATTACCTGTCGCAGTTTACCGCGTGGTTGCCTTACGAGCATCGCGTGCTGTCACGTATCGATGGTCAACTGGTGCCCATCCCGTTCAACCTGACCAGCATAGAGCGTTGCTTCCCGGCCGAGAAGGCAGCGGCCATGATTGAGGCTCTTCAGACCAGGTTCGGTGAGGGGGCCAGAGTGCCCATTATGGCACTGCGGCAGGAAGCTGAGCCTCTGCTGGCTGAGCTGGCTCAGTTCATCTATGAGCGTGCCTTCGTCAACTACACCAGCAAGCAGTGGGGCGTATCACCAGAGCAGGTCTCGCCCGAGGTCACTGCGCGAGTGCCGGTCGTCGTCAATCGTGATGACCGTTACTTCATCGATCCCTGGCAGGCGGTGCCCGAGCAGGGCTACACCGCCATGTTCGAGCGCATGTTGGCGAACCCCTTGATTGAGGTCAGGCTCTCCACCTCCATGGAGTCCCATGTTTGTCTGGATTGGCAACAGAAACGGATACTGCTGGATGGCGTGCCTTTTGCCGGACCGCTGGTCTATACCGGCATGCTGGATCAGCTGATGCCGGAGGATCACTATGGTCTGCCGTATCGCTCGCTGCGCTTTGAGCACTGTCATCTGCCGCAAGCTCAATTTCAGCCGGTGACCACGGTCAATTACCCGAATGAAGAGGCCTATACCCGCATCACCGAATTCAAGCATCTGACAGGGCGGCAACACCCCGGCACCAGCATCGTTTATGAATATCCCTGTGCCTATGTGCCAGGGCAGGGGCTCGAGCCTTACTACCCGCTGTTTACCGACGTGGCTAAACAGAATTATCAGGCCTGCCGCAATGAATTGGCCCAGTTCCCGCAGCTGATAGCCTTGGGCCGCCTTGCCGAGTATCGCTATTTTGATATGGATGATGCAGTGGATAACGCGCTGCACTTTTTTTATCTATTAATGAATGAACCCGTATTTTCTCGTCTTTGAAGAGGTCTGCTGAATGAGTAATGATATTCAAAAGGAATTGCGATTTGAGTTTGGCGCGAATTGGCAAAGCTATCTTGACCATTATCTCTCCCCTGAACGAATCGCCCAGGCTCGCCAGCATCTGTTGTCATTCATTGGCCGAGAGGATCTGCAGGGGCTACGGATCCTGGATATTGGTTCAGGAAGCGGAATTCATAGTATGGCTGCGTTCCAAGCAGGGGCGGCTGAAGTTGTCAGCTTCGATTACGATGCTGATTCGGTGATGGCGACTAAAAGACTACACGCCATGTGCCAGTCACCGGAAAATTGGCGGGTGATGCAGGGGTCTGTGCTGGATCTTGAATTTATGAGCTCTTTGGGACAATTTGATTTGGTGTACGCGTGGGGGGTATTGCACCACACCGGCTCTGTATGGTCAGCGATTGACCAGGCATCAACCTGTGTCAAGCCGGGTGGATTAATGTACATCGCGTTGTATGACTCTGACTGGTCAGCAGAATCACCGGAGTTCTGGTGTCGTATTAAGCAGCGCTATACCTCATCCTCGGCTATGGTGCGCAGGATTTATGAAGCCTGGTATGTGGCTCGTTTTGTCCTGCGCTACAATCCATTTCGCTTGGGTCACCTGCTCAAACATGCCCGCGAGTATAAGAAAAATCGTGGTATGGATTTCTATCATGATGTCAAAGACTGGTTGGGTGGTTGGCCGATGGAATATACGCGGATATACGACGTCATTCCTTTTTTACTGGCAAGGAAGATGAAGTTGCTGCGCACCAAAGTCGGTGAAGCCAACACGGAATATCTTTTTAGCTTGCAGGATGCTCAGCAGGAGTTAACCCAATTTCAGGCGTTACCACTCCCTCACGATCTGGAATGGAAGGTAGTTTCAATTCGTGAGCCTGAAGAGTTGCATGCGCTGGATCAGACTCGTCCTGTTTATGTTTATGGTGCGAGCAAGGGGGGACAATTGGTGAGAGCGTTGCTCGAATCCAAAGGGTTCAATGTCACATCATTCATCACAACGCAGCAGCCGGGAACTCATGATGGGTTGAAAGTGTTGTCTCTTGAGCAGTTTATTGACGCGGGCGATAAAA
>NZ_CAWNYS010000449.1:0-699 GCF_963878295.1 Aeromonas sp. HMWF014
CCGGCCTGTCACGCCGGGGGTCGCGGGTTCGAGTCCCGTCCGCTCCGCCAGTAACAAGAAGCCCAGTCTAACGACTGGGCTTTTTTCGTTTCCGACTATTCGACACCCGCTTTTACCATTATCCCCCCCCTCTTCCTTTCTCTATGCCGAGCCATCTTGATGATCGCCGCTGGCTTTAGTTGTCGTTATAATGGCCGCCCTCAAGCAAGGTGATGGTATGACAGCAGAATATCTACAGCGATTCGGGGGCATTGCCCGTCTTTATGGTCAGAGCGCACTTGGCTCCTTCAGTCAGGCCAGGGTCTGCGTGGTGGGGATCGGCGGGGTAGGCTCCTGGGCGGCGGAGGCGCTGGCCCGAGCCGGCATCAACCAGATCACCCTGATCGACATGGATGATATCTGCATTACCAACACCAATCGCCAGATCCACGCCATGCAGGGTACGGTTGGTCGCCCCAAAACCGAGGTGATGGCAGAGCGCATTCGCGCCATCAATCCGGATTGCGAGGTGATCGAGGTGGATGATTTCGTCACGCCCGACAACCTGGCCGAGCATATCAATCGGGAGTTTGACTATGTGGTGGATGCCATCGATTCGGTCAAGGCCAAGGTGGCGCTGATTGCCTTCTGCAAGCGCAACAAGATCCCGGTGATTGTGGCGGGTGGTGCCGGCGGGCAGATGGATCCGACCCAGATCAC
>NZ_CAWNYS010000449.1:709-1927 GCF_963878295.1 Aeromonas sp. HMWF014
AGACCATTCAGGATCCGCTGGCGGCCAAGGTACGCTCGGATCTGCGCCGGCTGCACAACTTCAGCAAGAATCCTGCTCGCAAGTTCGGGGTGGAGTGTGTCTTCTCAACCGAGCAGTTGAGCTACCCGGATGGTCAGGGTGGCACCTGTCAGGCCAAGGCCGCCAGCGATGGCTCCATGAAGATGGATTGTGCCTCTGGTTTCGGGGCCGTGACGCCGGTGACGGCGACCTTTGGGCTGGTTGCCGCCTCCCGGGTATTGAAGAAGATTGCCGAACGGGGCGCTAGAGCCGAACGTCTGGCAAGTGAAACGACAACAGCGATAGAAGCACCCTTGGCCAGTGATCAGGCCGACGCCTGATCCCGGATTGCCAGCACGATCGCCCTGAGCCCGTTACCCCGTGACGGGCTCAGGTGTTTTTCCAGCCCCAGCTCGGTGAAATAAGCCTCCATGTCAAAGGCCTGAATCACTTCTGCGGATTGGTGGTTGAGCGCCGCCAGTACGATGACGATGAGGCCGCGGACTATGCGGGCATCGGAATCACAGGCAAAGTGCCAGCATCCATCCTCGGTGCTCTCTCCTTTTAGCCAGGCCAGGCTCTCGCACCCTTTGAGGCGAAACTCCTCCTGCTGCCACTCGGGCGGCAGCGCAGGCAGCAGCTTGCCGAGCTGGATGATGAGCCGGTACTGGTTCTCCCAGCCATGGGCTGCGGCAAACTGCTGGCGGATGGTGTCGGCGTTGGGCTCAAGGCCGATTTGGGTATAGGTTACGAGGCTGTTCATTCGGTGGTTTGCCTTAGAAGAAGTCACTGAGTTTGTGCAGGGCGGCCAGCAAGGCGTCGACATCGTCCCGATTGTTGTAACAGGCCAGTGAGGCGCGCAGGGTGCCGCCGATCCCGAGTGATTCCATTAGTGGCATGGCGCAGTGATGGCCGACTCGCAGGGCGATCCCCTGCATATCGAGCAGGGTAGCGGCATCTTGCGGGTGGATATCCTCCAGCAGGAAAGAGACCGCTCCGGCACGTTGGTCGGGCTCGCCTACCAGACGCAGCCCCGGCACCTGCTGCAAGCCAGCGACCAGATAGTCGGTCAGCGCCTGCTCATGGCTGGCGAGCCATTTCCGGTCTTGCCCCATCACAAAATCGACAGCGGCGGCGAGGCCGATAGCGCCAGCAATATGGGGGGTGCCCGCCTCGAACTTGAAGGGCAGGGTATTGAAG
>NZ_CAWNYS010000449.1:1937-16168 GCF_963878295.1 Aeromonas sp. HMWF014
TGAAACTGACTCTGTCGATCATCTCGCCGCCCGCCTGCCAGGGCGGCATGCGTTCCAGCAGTTCGGTTCTACCCCACAGCACACCGATCCCGGTTGGGCCATAGAGCTTGTGGCCGGAGAAGGCGTAGAAGTCGCAACCAATGGCCTGCACATCCACTTCAAGATGAGCCACCGCTTGGGCGCCGTCGATCAGCGTCACGGCGCCAACCGCTTTGGCGGCAGCCACCATCCGGGCGACCGGATTGACAGTACCGAGGGCATTGGAGACGTGGGCCACGCTCACCAGTCGGGTGTGTGGCCCCAGCATGGCGTGATAGGCGGCCATATCGAGGTCACCCTGCTCATCGAGGGGAATGACCCGGATAACCGCGCCGGTACGCTGGGCGACCAGTTGCCACGGGACGATATTGGCGTGGTGCTCCAGGGTGCTGAGGACGATCTCGTCCCCCGCCTTGAGCTCGCTCATTCCCCAGCTTTGGGCCACCAGATTGATCGCCTCAGTGGTGCCACGGGTCCAGATCAGCTCGCGGCTGTGGGGGGCGTTGATGAAGCGGGCGACCGTTTCGCGGGCTGCCTCGAAGGCACGGGTCGCGCGGCCACTCAGGGCGTGGGCGGCGCGGTGCACATTGGCGTTGTCGGCCCGATAGTAGTGCGCGATGGCATCCAGCACCGCTTGCGGCTTCTGGGTGGTGGCGGCGTTGTCCAGATAGACCAGAGGGTGGCCGTTCACCTCCTGCGCCAAGGCCGGAAACTGGCCGCGCAGTCGGGCGTGCTGTTGCTGATTCATGCTCCCCTCGTCATCATCTGGAAAAGTCGGCCATGATCCTGAAAATGGCGCTCGAACACAAGGCGCACGATGCTAGCCGACTGATGGTGTGTGGCGCAGCGATGCGGCTCACCCGCTGATTTCTGTTACAATGCCGCCCCTCATCATAAGCCAAGAGATCCGGCCCATGAAGCTCAACCCCAATCAGAACGAAGCGGTCAAGTTTGTCTCCGGCCCTTGCCTGGTGCTGGCGGGAGCCGGATCGGGCAAGACGCGCGTCATCACCAACAAGATCGCCTACCTGGTACAGCAGTGTGGCTATAACGCTCGCAACATAGCAGCCGTCACCTTTACCAACAAAGCGGCGCGGGAGATGAAGGAGCGGGTCGGTCAGACCCTGGGTCGCAAGGAGGCGCGGGGACTCATGGTCTCCACCTTCCATACCCTGGGCCTCGACATCATACGCCGTGAGCACAAGAGTCTGAATCTCAAGGCTAACTTCTCCCTGTTCGACGATACCGACCAGCTGGCGCTGCTCAAGGAGCTGACCGAGGCTGAGCTGGATAATGACAAGGACAAGCTGTCGGCCCTCATCAGCCAGATCTCCAACTGGAAGAACGACCTCATACTGCCGGCGCGCGCCATGCGTATCGCCCAAGGGCCGGAAGAAGTACTGATGGCCCAGCTCTACGAGCGCTATCACCGCCAGATGGTGGCCTACAACGCGCTCGACTTCGATGACCTTATCGTGATGCCGACCCTGCTGCTCAAAAGCAATGACGAGGTACGCATCCGCTGGCAGAACAAGATCCGCTACCTGCTGGTCGATGAGTATCAGGACACCAATACCAGCCAGTACGAGCTGGTGAAGCAGATCGTCGGCGAGCGGGCTCGCTTTACCGTGGTGGGGGACGATGACCAGTCCATCTACTCCTGGCGTGGCGCCAAGCCGCAAAATCTGGTGCTGCTCAACGAAGACTTTCCGAGCCTCAAGCTCATCAAGCTGGAGCAGAACTACCGCTCCAAGGGGCGCATTCTGAAATGCGCCAACATATTGATCGCCAACAACCCCCACGTGTTCGACAAGGCGCTCTTCTCCGAGCTCGATTACGGGGTGCCGGTCAAGGTGCTGTTTGCCAAAAATGAGGAGCACGAGGCGGAGCGGATCGCCGCCGAGTTGATGGGCCACAAGTTCATGAACCGTACCCGCTTCAAGGATTACGCCATCCTCTATCGTGGCAACCATCAGTCGCGCATCTTCGAGAAGGCGCTGATGACCAACCGCATCCCCTATCGCATCTCGGGCGGTACCTCTTTCTTCTCCCGTACCGAGATCAAGGACATCATGGCTTATCTCAAGCTGCTGGTGAATCCGGACGAGGACACCGCCTTCCTGCGGGTGGTCAACCTGCCACGGCGGGAGATAGGTCCCACCACGCTCGAAAAACTGGGTCAGTATGCCAACCAGCGCGGCAAGAGCCTGTTTGCCGCCAGCTTCGAGCTGGGGCTGGAGCAATCGCTCTCCGGCCGTGGTCTGGTGGCCCTGCAGGCCTTCACCAACTGGCTGGTGCGACTCGGCGATCAGGCGCAGCGCGGCAACCCGGTGGAGGCGGTGCGGGACATGATCAAGGAGATCCACTACGAGGAGTGGCTCTACGAGACCTCCCCTAGTCCGAAGGCGGCCGAGATGCGGATGCAGAACGTCTCCACCCTCTATCGCTGGATCACAGAGATGCTGGAAGGGGATGAGCTGGAGGAGTCGATGACGCTCGCCCAAGTAGTGACCCGTCTTACCCTGCGCGACATGATGGAGCGTAACGAGGGGGAGGATGATGCGGATCAGGTGCAGCTGATGACACTGCACGCCTCCAAGGGGCTGGAGTTCCCCTACGTCTTCATGGTGGGGATGGAAGAGGGCCTGTTGCCCCACCAGACCAGCATTGATGAAGACAACGTGGAGGAAGAGCGGCGTCTCGCCTACGTGGGCATTACCCGCGCCCAGACCGAGCTCACCTTCACCCTCTGCAAGGAGCGGCGCCAGTATGGCGAATCGGTGCGGCCCGAGCCGAGCCGCTTCCTGCTGGAGCTGCCTCAGGACGATCTGGAGTGGGAGAACCAGAAGAAGGTGACGGCCGAGGAGCGCCAGCAGAAGGGGCAAGTCGGGGTTGCCAACCTGAGGGCGCTGTTCAAGAAGGATTGAGCCGGCGGCTAGCCACGCTCACCCTTGGTCTGGGTGAGCAGGGGTGTGATATCGGCTCCCGGCATGGGGGGGGAGATGTAGCGCCCTTGTCCCATCAGGCAACCCATGTCGATCAGCTTCTGTAGTTGTTGCTGGTTCTCGATCCCTTCGACCACCAGGGTGAAGTCCAGATCCTGGCAGATATCGCGCATGGCGCGGATCAGCGCCAAATCCTTGGGGGATTGCAGCATGCGATGGGTGAAGCTGTCATCCACCTTGATGTAATCTACCGGGAAGTGGAACAGGGCGTTGAGGGAGGAGAAGCCGGTGCCAAAATCATCCAGACTGATCTGAATGCCCTTGGCCCTCAGCTCGTGCAGGGAAGTGAGGGCGTCGGAATCTTGCCGCGACAGCTCCCGCTCGTTGAATTCAAAGATCAGATAGCCAGGCGCTATCCCCTCGGTTTCTATGATGTCCATCAGCCGCATGATCTGCTCGTGATTGACCAGATGCTTGCCGGAGAGGTTGATGGCGACCTTGAACTTGCTCTGGCCTGAGATGGGCAACCACGCTTTCAACTGTTGGCAGGTGTGGCGCAGTATCTGGTAATCCAGCTCTTGAATGAGGCCGCACTGTTCCGCCAGCGGGATGAAGTCGAAGGCATCCTTGAGCACCCCCTCTTCGGTGATCCAGCGTGCCATCACCTCCAGTCCGGTCAGGCGGCTGTCCTTGAGCCGGATCACCGGCTGGAAATAGGGCAGTATGCGGCCCTCCCGCAGGGCCTTGGCCAGCATCTCTTCTGGTGAAGCCCAGGTCTGGGCAGAACACTCCTCCGAATAGCTGACGATGCGGCTGCGTCCGTTGCGCTTGGCCTGATACATGGCCAGATCAGCCTGATGCAGCAGTTGGCTGATGTCGGTGGTCTGCTCCGATACGCTGGCCACCCCGAGGCTGACCGTGATACTCAGCTCGTTGCCTTGCAGCCGGAAGGGATAAGAGAGGCGGCTGATGATGCGATTGAGCACAGGGCTGATATCCTCCTCGTTTTTGCTGCTATCCAGATAGATGACGAACTCGTCCCCTCCCAGTCTGGCCACCATGTCGTTTTGCCGGATGCAGCTTTGCAGGCGGCGGCTCATCTCCTTCAGCAGTTGATCGCCTGCGCCGTGTCCCAGGGTGTCATTGACTTGCTTGAAGTGATCCAGATCGATGAAGATCAGCGAGAACCCGGGTGACTTGTAACGGTGGAAGTGGGTCATGGCGTGGTTGAGGTGGTTCATCAACAGGGCGCGGTTGGGCAACTGGGTCAACGGATCGTGCAGGGCATCGAACTGAAGCCTGCGTTCCTGTTCCTGATGCTGCTTGAGCTGCTTCTGCAATCTGAGGTTGGTCTGTCGCAGCTGTTGCAGGCGTTGATTGATGGAGTCTTCCGAGTTGATGTCGTGCAGCTGTTGCCGGATCCGTCTCAGCTCCAGCAGCAGGGTCAGCTGGCTGCGCAAGAAGTCAAGGAACAGCCGATCGTCCGTCTCCAGCAGCTGCGGGGTGCTGATGATGAAATGGGCAAAATATTGCTGCTGTAGCCGCAGGGGTTGGCTGTACCAAAACAGCTGCTCCTTATGCTGCTCTATGTTGTTGGTGCTGTGGCACATGCCCGCGATGAACTCATCGCCGTGCAGCGGCAGCTCGGGATAGATCTTTTCCAACTGGTGGCTGTCGATGCGTACCAGCAGCAGGTCCTTAATGGCCAGCATCTGGCGCAGCACGGCTTCCAGTTGGGAAAACAGGGCCTGGCTGGGCAGGGTATTGGCCAAGCGAATGATGCGATTGATGCTCTCGATTTTTTTCTGCCAGTCCGGGTCCTTGCGGATGAGCGGAGAAGCCAGCTCCGAGAATTGCGAGCCGGCCTGGGTTTCATTCAATCGTGTGGCGAGGCACTCCAGCAGCAAGCGTAGGGTGGGTAGCTCCTTGGGCTGGCTGCAGGCCAGCAACCACTGCACCTGACCATGTTCGATGGGAAACACACACCAGCCCTGGGCTTCATCAAGTTGGGTTAGCTGTTCAGTGAGCAGTGACGCTTCCAGCCCCAGCTGCAGTTTGAAACTATCGGAAATCTGATGTTCACACACCCAGTGCAGCCCAGACTCTGACAAGCCCAGCATGCCGAAATGCTGCAGCGGGCAGAGCTGGTCCAATTGCTGGATAAGGGTGTCGTACTCTTTGGGCGTGGCAGAGGAGGGGGCAGGAAAATCCATAATGGCGGACATTAACGCCAGCAAGGGAGTCGAATACTGTGATGCTCTGGGTTGCGCTGACATAGAAACTCCCAATGTGCCTACCCTACAAAGAGTAGTCGGAAGTGAACAGATTGAAAGGGCCGCAAGTGCGGCCCTTTCAATCACTTAGAGCTTGTCGATCATGTAGTGAATGGCGTTTTCGATCTCTTCATCGCTACAGGTGGCGCAAGTTCCCCGTGGCGGCATGACACCCGCCTTGCCAGTGAAGCCTTCGATGGCATGTTTCTTCAATGTATCGATGCCTTGGGCGATGCGTGGTTCCCACGCTGCCTGGTCGCCGCGTTTGGGGGCACCGGCAATACCCATGTCATGACAGGCAAAGCACGCACCCTTGTACACGGCCTCGCCATCACGTGGGCCGGATGGTGCTGCCGCCACAGAAGCTGCGCCTGCGGTCGCAATCCCTTCCAGATCCTTGGCGGTATAGACTTGACCGACAGGTTTGATCCGTTCGGCAATCGCTTCCGGCGACATATCATCGGCAGCAAACACCACGCCGGACAGACTGGCAGCCGTCATCCCGACAACCAGCAAATAGCTCAGTTTTTTCAACACGCTCATGTACTCCCAGCAGGCTTTTATTATCCCTAGAAAACGACGGGATTATAACCGAATAGTTACAGCCATTTAAACGCTTGTGTGTGAAGTGTTAAGCACTCTGCGTGCAAAGTTTCTTCGTCAGATCACAAACTGGCGAGGAGAGGCGCAGAAAAAGAAACCCGGTCTTCACCGGGTTTCATGGGATTGAGCCGCCGAGAGACTTATTTATCCCAGCTGAGGATCACCTTGCCGGACTGGCCGGAGCGCATGGCATCGAAGCCCTGCTGGAAGTCATCGATATCAAAACGGTGGGTGATGATGGGGGACAAATCCAATCCGGACTGTATCAGGCTGGCCATTTTGTACCAGGTCTCGAACATCTCGCGACCGTAGATCCCTTTGATAAACAGACCCTTGAAGATCACCTTGTTCCAGTCGATGGCCATGGTGGCAGGCGGGATGCCGAGCATGGCGATCTTGCCGCCGTGGTTCATCTTGTCGATCATATCCTGGAAGGCGCTGGGCACGCCGGACATCTCCAGCCCCACGTCGAAGCCTTCGGTCATGCCCAGCTCGGTCATCACGTCGGAGAGTTTTTCCTTGGCCACGTTGACGGCGCGGGTGGCGCCCATCTTGCGGGCCAGATCCAGCCGGTATTCGTTGACGTCGGTGATCACCACATGGCGGGCGCCCACGTGGCGACAAACGGCGGCAGCCATGATGCCGATGGGACCCGCGCCGGTGATGAGCACATCCTCACCCACCAGATCGAAGGAGAGGGCGGTGTGCACCGCATTGCCAAAGGGATCGAAGATAGCAGCCAGCTCGTCCGGGATGTTGTCCGGCAGCTTGAAGGCATTGAAGGCCGGGATCACCAGATATTCGGCGAAGGCGCCCGGGCGGTTGACGCCGACCCCAATGGTGTTGCGGCACAGATGGGTGCGGCCTGCGCGGCAGTTGCGGCAATGTCCGCAGGTGATATGGCCTTCGCCGGATACCCGGTCTCCCACGGCGAAGCCGCGGACTTCCTGGCCGATGGCGACCACTTCCCCGACATATTCATGGCCAACCACCATGGGCACCGGAATGGTCTTCTGGGACCAGTCGTCCCAGTTGTAGATGTGGATGTCGGTGCCGCAGATGGCGGTCTTGCGGATCTTGATCAGCAGGTCGTTGTGGCCGAGTTCGGGGGCCGGTACGTCCGTCATCCAGATGCCGACTTCTTTGTGCAGTTTGGAGAGTGCTTTCATGGTTGTTCCTTCATGCCAGTCAATCACGATGAATGCAGAAAAAAGGGGCTGCAGCCCCTTGATTCAAATCAGATAACGCCGAGTTCACGGCCGATGCGGATGAAGGCGTCGATCGCCTTGTCCAGCTGTTCGCGCGTGTGGGCGGCAGACATCTGGGTGCGAATGCGTGCCTGACCCTTGGGCACCACCGGGAAGGAGAAGCCCACCACATAGATGCCGGCAGCCAGCATGCGGCTCGCCATCTCGGAGGCGAGCTTGGCATCTCCCAGCATGACCGGAATGATGGCGTGATCGGCCCCCGCCAGGGTGAAGCCAGCGGCGCTCATCCGCTCGCGGAAGTAACGGCTGTTCTCTTGGAGGCGAGCGCGCAGGTCGTGACCGTCGGCCAGCATGTCAATCACCTTGATGGTGGCGGCGACAATGGAGGGGGCCAGCGAGTTGGAGAAGAGGTAGGGGCGGGAGCGCTGACGCAGCCAGTCGATCACCTCCTTTTTGCCGGAGGTGTAGCCGCCAGAGGCGCCGCCGAGTGCCTTGCCCAGGGTACCGGTGATAATGTCGACCCTGTCCAGCACATCGCAATATTCGTGGGTGCCGCGACCGTTCTCGCCGATGAAGCCGACGGCATGGGAGTCATCCACCATCACCAGGGCATCGTATTTGTCGGCCAGATCGCAGATGGATTTGAGGTCGGCGATGACCCCGTCCATGGAGAAGACGCCGTCGGTGGCGATCAGTTTGAAGCGGGCGCCATCGGCATCCGCCTGTTTGAGCTGGGCTTCCAGCTCGGCCATGTCGTTGTTGGCGTAGCGATAGCGCTTGGCCTTGCACAGCCGCACGCCGTCGATGATGGAGGCGTGGTTGAGGGCATCGGAGATGATGGCATCTTCGGCGCCGAACAGGGTCTCGAACAGGCCGCCGTTGGCATCAAAGCAGGAGGAGTAAAGGATGGTGTCCTCGGTGCCGAGGAAGGCCGACATCTTCTGCTCCAGCGCTTTGTGCTGGTCCTGGGTGCCACAGATGAAGCGCACCGAAGCCATGCCGAAGCCATGGCTGTCGAGCCCCTGATGGGCGGCGGCGATCAGATCCGGGTGGTTGGCCAGCCCCAGATAGTTGTTGGCACAGAAGTTCAGTACCTGCTCACCGCCGACGGCGATGCTGGCTTGCTGGGCGGAGGTGATGATGCGCTCCTGCTTGTACAACCCCTCAGCTTGCACCTGGTTCAGTTGCTCGGTCAGGTGACGATAGAATCCGTTAGACATCCTCGATCCTTATTGGCTATTTCAGCTGCGTATCAACAGAGGGCAACATTTTACTGCAATCTGTTGCGGCAAATTCAAATGATTGTGCTGATATTCAACAAGTGTGAAACAGATCTCACTAAGCTGGTTGGGCCAGCTGACGGTAGTGTTGTTCCAGCTGCTGGATCTGTCCGGCCACCTGCGGTTGGATATAGGGGCGCAGCAAAAATAGTACCTTCAACACCCCCTGATAGAGCAGCGGTTTGGTGATGCGGGTATTGGGCGCCTGGGCAATCTGGAACGGGATCCAGCAGGTCACCACCATCTTGATGGTCTGGCCAAGGTCGGGCAGGTCTGCGTCGTTGACGTCTATGATGCCCCCTTCACGCAGGCTCCTGAGCAGGGCGACCACGGAGGAGCGCATCTGTTCCTGGGCCTTGAGGTACTTCTGCTGCAGCGGTTCGTCGCGGCTCAGAATGTCCGGCAGGTTGGCGTAGAAAAAGCGGAACTGCCACATCAGATAGAAGATGGCATCCAGATAGCCCATCAGGTTTTCCAGCTTGATTTCGTTACTGCGCGCGGGGGTGAAGCTCTCGCTCAGGTGGCGGGCGTATTGATCAAAAATCGAGTGGATGATGTCTTCTTTATTCCTGAAGTGGTAATAAAGGTTGCCAGGGCTGATGCCAAGATGGGCGGCAATGTGGTTGGTGGTGATGTTGCGCTCACCCTGATCGTTGAACAGCTCGGTGGCGCTGTGAATGATCCTGTCTCTGGTTTTCATCACTGTTCCCTCTGGCGGGCCCGTTGCATCAAGGTCGAATCCCCTTGCGGCCCGTGATAAACTTTTCGGCAATTTCAAATTGGTTCACTATACACAGCTTTAACAAGCAGTCACACGTGACCATCAACGTACGCGAGGCAAACTCCATGATCGTAGTAACTGGCGGTGCTGGCTTTATCGGCAGCAATCTGGTCAAGCAGCTGAACGCTCAAGGACGGACCGATATCGTGGTCATCGATGACCTGACCGATGGCACCAAGTTCATCAACCTGGTCGATCTGACCATTGCCGATTACATGGATAAGGACGAGTTCCAGGCGCGGATCGTCTCCGGCGACGAATTTGAAGAGTGGGGCGACGGCATCGAGGTGATCTTCCACGAAGGCGCCTGCTCCGCGACCACTGAGTGGAACGGCAAGTTCATCATGGAGGTCAACTACGAGTACTCCAAAGATTTGTTCCACTACTGCATCGAGCGGGAGATTCCCTTCATCTACGCCTCCTCCGCCGCGACTTACGGTGGCCGCAACGACAACTTCATCGAAGATCCCAAGTTCGAGCAGCCGCTCAACGTCTATGGCTACTCCAAGCAGCTGTTCGACCAGTACGTGCGCCGCTGGATGCCGGAGATCAACTCCCAGGTTGTGGGTCTGAAGTACTTCAACGTCTACGGTCCGCGTGAGCAGCACAAGGGCCCCATGGCTTCCGTTGCCTTTCACCTCAATACCCAGGTGAAGAAGGGCGAAAAACCCAAGCTGTTCGAAGGTTGTGACGGTTTCCCGAACGGCGGCCAGATGCGTGACTTCATCTATGTGGATGACGTTTGCAAGGTGAACCTCTGGTTCTGGCAGAACCCGCAACACTCCGGCATTTTCAACTGCGGCACCGGTCGTGCCGAGCCGTTCCAGAACGTGGCCGAAGCCGTGATCCAGCATCACCAGAAAGGGACTATCGAGTACATTCCCTTCCCGGATCACCTCAAGGGTCGCTATCAGAGTTTCACCCAGGCAGACATGACCAAGCTGCGCGGTGTCGGTTATGATGCCGAATTCAAAACCGTTGCCGAAGGGGTCGCGGATTACATGGCTTGGCTCAACCGCTAACGGGTGAGCACAACGCGACCGTTTGAGCGCAAAACCGGAAGCAGACACTCGCTTGCTTCCGGTTTCTGGCGTCTGGCACGGCTTGTCGTTCCTCTCTTCTCCACCGGGTAACCGCGCAATGAATGTATTGATGGCACTCTCCCAGCTCGAAGTGACGGGAGCTGAGGTCTATGCCACCACGGTCGGTAACGAACTGACCCGGCGTGGTCACAACGTTTTTTATGTTTCAGATACCCTGACCAAACCGACCCTTGGTCCCGTCTTCAAGCTTCGATTCAACAAGCGCAGCATACTGCGCCGCTTCTGGCACGTATTTTACCTCATCTATCTCATCAAGAAGCACCATATCCAGTTGGTGCATGCTCACTCCCGCGCCTCTGGCTGGAGTAGTTATGTGGCCTGCAAGCTGACCGGTACTCCCATGATCACCACGGTGCACGGTCGCCAGCCGGTACACGCGTCACGCAAGGCGTTCCACGCCCTTGGCTATCGGGCGGTTGCCGTCTGCGAGGATATTGCCCACCAGATCATCGACAACCTGGGGGTGGATCCCCAGATTGTGCAGGTGCTGCGCAACGGTATTGAAACCGACAAGTTTCAGCCCGTCCCTGCGCCGGATAATCCCAAGCCGGTGATCGCCATCATTGGGCGGCTGAGCGGCCCCAAGGGGGAGCTCTGCTATCGCCTGCTGGACGAGGTACTGGATCTGGATGCCTGTCAGGTACGGGTGGTGAGCGGCAGCCAGTTGCCCGAGCGTTTCCACCGCTTCCAGCACCAGGTCGATTTCGTCGGTTATGTGGACGATGTCCCTGCCTTGATGGCGGGATGTGATTTGGTGATCGGTGCTGGCCGGGTGGCGATGGAGGCGCTGCTGTGCGGGCGCCCAGCGTTTGCCATCGGTGAGGCCAAGGCAATTGGTCTGGTGACTGAACAGAATCTGGCAGAGGCGCTGGCGAGCAACTTTGGTGACATAGGCCCCAAGGATCTGGCGATCAACTTCACCACCTTGAGGGCAGAGATAGCGCTCGCGTTGACCAGCAAGCGTGTGCCTGAGGCCATTCGCCTGTGCATTCAGGATGAGTTCGGCTTGCAGGGGGTTGTATCCGGGCTGGAAGTTATCTATCAGGATGCGGTGGTGGAGACCCTGCGCCGTGAGATGCCGGTCATCATGTACCACCGTTTCATCGAGCATGACAGCGAGAAGGGGGTGCATGGCACCTGGATGCCGATCGCCATGTTCGAGAAGCATCTGCGACTGATGAAGTGGCTCGGCTACGAGACCCTGACGTTCCGCGATCTGGCGGACAAGGGTTTTATCCATCGCCTTGAATACGGCAAGAAGTACCTGATGATCACCGCCGATGACGGCTATCAGGACAACCTGACGCGCATGCTGCCACTGCTGGAAAAATATGGTTACAAAGCTGTGGTGTATGTGGTGACCGGAGAGGCACATAATCGCTGGGATGTGGAGCACCCGACCAACCCGGATTCCCAGGTTTCCTTGATGAATGGGGAGCAGATAAAGGCCCTGGTGGCCTCAGGCCATGTGGAGATTGGTGGCCATACCCTGACTCATCCCCGTCTGAGTCAGCTTTCATCCGAGCAACAAGCTCATGAAATACAGGAAAATAAACGTCAGCTGGAAGCCCTGCTCGGTTATTCGCTGGTCTCGTTTGCCTATCCGTACGGAGATATGAACGACAGTGCCAAGGAGCAAACCATCGCCGCCGGGTATCGTTTTGCCGTCGCGACTAACAGTGGTCCCAGAGCAATGCATCAAGATCCTTACCGGATCCGGCGCATCGCCATTTTCCCTCGTACCGATGTTTTTGGGCTGTGGCGTAAGATCCGCGGGAATTATGTTTTTAGAAAGGCATGATTATGACGCTAGTTAAAAAATACGTTCATCGAATTAGCATTGTACTCTGTTCAATGACGTTGTTTTTCACATTGTGTGGGCTATTTATTGTTCCATTAGGCCAACATTATTTGACTAAGTTGCTGGTTTTATCATCCATAATAGGGGTGATAAATTACTTTGTAGGGAATAAAGAGCTGATTGGTGTATCAGCAAAAAATCTTTACTGGTGCGTGTTAATTTACATTGTGGCAATTGGCATCAGTAGACTGGTTCACGATGATGAAAGCTGGTTGATAAGGAACTTGTTATATATTTTGGCATTCTTCTTATTAATGCCAAGAGAGGCCGTTTTGGTTAGTGTATTCAAACTGGGTTCCCTGGTCGGTGGGATTGCGATTGGTTTGCTTGCTATATGGCAATGTCATAATGGAATGCTTCGGGTTGAAGGGTTTACCAATGCTATCCTGTTTGCTCAAGGTGCACTTATTTTGGCCATCTTGAATAGTTTTTTCGCACAGGAATCATCATCTCTTTTGGCTAGATGTCTTTATATTATTAGCTCGATATTTGCAATTTCAGCTATATATCTATCTCAGAGTCGAGGTGCATGGCTGGCACTGGTCGTCGTAGTTACATTTGTACTTTTTGTTAAAGCTATAAAAGAGCCAATAAAATATTTTTCGTGGTTTTTAATACTATCTTGCGTGCTGGTAATTACTTTCTATGAGAGTGATATGTTAAGAGCCCGGATTCTCGAAAGTATTTCTGAAGTTAATATGATGGAGAGTAACGACTATACATCATCATGGGGACTAAGATTAATGGCTTGGAGGAGTGCCTGGGCTGGGTTTGTTGATAACCCATTGCTAGGTGTTGGGTTGGATGGATTTAAAACCATGCAGCAGCAACAACTCTTGGATGGTATAGTAAATAAATTTTATGTTGATTATGGCATGTATCATGCTCATAACCAATTTATTCAGAATATGGTAATCAGAGGCATTTTGGGGCTGCTAGCAGCATTGGCCATATTGGTTTATCCGATGTGGTTATTTTGGCAACAATCAAAATTGGTCTCTGTAGGTTTTATAATTACACTGAGTACATTTTTTTGTGCTCTTACTGATGTTCCGATAGAACACCAAAACACTCTTTATATATATTTGATTTCTTTATTTTTTATCTTTTTTAAGAACGAAGGCAGATTCAACGAAAAGGTTGTCTTATGACTAAACGCCTTTTGTTTTTTATCCATTCTCTAGGTATGGGGGGGGCTGAAAAAGTACTGCTCACATACGTAAAAGGATTGGTGGATAATTATGAATACCATATTACTATTGTTACCAACGAGGATAGTAGTGAATATGTTGTTGCTAAGGAGATCGCCAAGGTAGCAGAGGTAGTTAATCTCGACTTTAAAATTGGTAATTCATTTTTTGCAAAATTGAATGGGTCAATAAAAAAACGATATGCTATTAATAAATTGGTTGAGAGTAGCGATCTGGTAATTGATTTTCTTGATGGCGATTTCTTCAAGTATTTGAATGATTGCTCTAAACCAAAGGTGATGTGGTTACACTCAAGTTTTTATAACCTTGAGGGACGTAAACGCCATATGCGAAAGCGGTGCGCAAGTTATGATAGAGTGATCCTGATCTGCCAAGATATGCTTGCAGAACTTCAAAGAGAGCAGATGAGTTGGTTGAAGAATGCTCATGTTTTATATAATCCTTTCGATTTTTTACGAATTATTCATCAGTCTGAGCAATATGAAGAAAACTCTGCGTTAGACAGGAAGCTGCTGCAGGAGGAGTATATCTTGAGCGTCTCTCGTCTAGATGAGCAGACCAAGGATATTGAGGGGCTGATCCTGGCTTATGCCAGAGCGCTGGATAGTGGGCTGAATAAAAAACTGGTTATCATCGGTGATGGCCCAGATAGGGAACATCTAATATCTGTAGCCGAAAAGTTGAAATTGCATGATCGAATTCATTTTATCGGGCTTAAAGCCAACCCTTATGTATGGATGAAGCATGCTGATACCTTCGTGCTGAGTTCCCGAGGGGAGGGATTTGGTCTGGTATTGGTAGAGGCACTATTGTTGTGTGGCAGGGTTATTTCTACCGATTGCCCTGTTGGTCCCAGCGAGGTCCTTGAGCGGGGGCGGCGGGGTACCCTGGTTCCTATGGGGGATGTATCAGCATTGACAGATGCAC
>NZ_CAWNYS010000450.1:0-5264 GCF_963878295.1 Aeromonas sp. HMWF014
GCCCGGTATTCAGCGGGCTGGCGTTGCGGCTGGACTTTTATCCGACCAGCTTGCCCTTCCTGCTCATCATGGGGCTGGCGGCCTGCGCCATGGCAGGTGTTGTGCTGAGCTGGCCCGCAAGCGCGCAAGGGACGCCAGCCCCGGCGCACGGGCAGGGCAAGGGATCCTTGGGGGAGGGTCTCAAGGCCACTGGAGTTGCATTCTTTCTTTGCGCGGCGGCCCTGTTTACCGCCTGGGCAGTGGCGGCCAGCCTGCTGGCAATTGGCCCCAAGGTGGTGAGCCAATTGCTGGGGATGCGGGATCTAGGCCTGTTCGGTTATCTGATCGCGGCTTATATGGTGCTCTCCGGCCTGTGCCAGCTCTGGGTCCGCCGCCTCGATGCTCGCCATACCCTGCAGAGCGGTTGCCTGGCGCTGGTACTTTGCGTGCTGTTATTTATCGGCGCCGTGCACGTCCAGTCGCTCTGGCTGGCCGGGTTTGGGCTGCTGGTGGCCGGTTATGCTCAAGGCGCTGTGTTTGTTGGCAGCGCGACCCTGGTCAATTGCATCGCCCCTAGTTCCAGCCATGCTCGGCTGGTGTCGCTCTTCTATGTGATTGCCTATGTGGCGAACTGGGTGCCTGTGCTGCTGGGCTGGGTGAGTGACAGTGTCGGCCTGCGGGTTGCGGTGGATCTGCTCGCCGCCGGTAGCATTCTGATCAGCCTGGGGTTGGCCTGGGGAGTATCACGCAGTCGTTTCGAGCGGGCTGTGATTTAATCGGTTTACCCATCAATCTGCCAGCAACACGCTTTTGGCATCCAGATGGTGCATTCATTCACGCAGGATCGGCAGTACGGCGGCAAAGCGTAGCCCTTTGGGCAGATGGGACACCGCCAGCGGGTGCGGCTGTGCCATGATGCTGAGCTCCTGTGTTGTAAACCTGTTCTCATTCTGCCCTTGATACTTCCGCCGTTGCCGTTGCCGTTGGGTGAGCACATTTTCTGCGCATCACATCTCACTTTGATGCAAACCCCTTGCAAAAAAATCCACAGATGGCAGTCTGGATGTCCAAATGGCGGATGCCGTTTCGCTATCCTCAGATGATTCAGGAGTTCAGATATGGATATTCGCACCGCTCCCCGCGCCATCGCGCTCGCCCTCATGCTGGCCAGCGGCATTGCCGCCGCCAACGAAGCGCTGGTGATCCAGACCGATTTCGGTCTCAAAGATGGCGCCGTATCGGCTATGAAGGGAGTCGCCTTCGGGGTGGATCGCAACTTGCCGCTCTATGACCTGACCCACGAGATCCCGGCCTACAACATTTGGGAAGCCTCTTACCGTCTCTACCAGACCTTGCAGTATTGGCCCAAAGGCACTGTGTTTGTCAGCGTGGTGGATCCTGGCGTGGGCACCGACCGCCACTCGGTGGTGCTCAAGACCAAGAGCGGCCACTACATCGTCACCCCGGATAACGGCACCTTGACGCTGGTGGCCGAGCACTTTGGCATCGAGGCGGTGCGCCAGATCGATGAGAAACTCAATCGCCTCAAGGGCTCCGAGAAGTCCTATACCTTCCATGGCCGCGATGTGTATGCCTACACAGGTGCACGGCTTGCCTCCGGTGCCATCAGCTACGAGCTGGTTGGCCCCAAACTGCCCGCCGAAGTGGTGAAGATCCCCTATCAGCCAGCAGTTGCTGACAAGGATGGCACCCTCAAGGGCACCATCCCGATCCTCGATGTGCAGTACGGCAATGTCTGGACCAATATCGATGATGCCCTGCTGACCCAGGCGGGGATCAACAAGGGAGACAGCGCCTGCATCAAGATCAGCGAAGGGGATGCGGTCAAGTTCGACGGCAAGGCGCCCTATGTCAGCAGCTTTGGCGATGTAGCAGAAGGCCAGCCGCTGATCTACCTCAACAGCCTGCTGCAGGTGTCGGTTGCCCTCAATATGGATAGCTTCGCCGCCAAGCATCAGGTGCAGTCGGGCGCCAACTGGCATATCAGCCTGAAGAAATGCTCCTGATCCGTACAGATATAAGCGAGATAGAAATAGCAACGGGCGCTTCTGCGCCCGTTTGGTTGTCTGGTAATAAAGAAACGGATCAGAACTCGTTCGAGAGTGCCTTGTACCCTTTGACCAGATCGATATTGGTGTGGGCCACGTCCTCGGAGAACTCGGTGGCATCCACTGTGACTCTGGGGATCTCGGCCAGATCGCTCTGCTGGTTGATGCGGGTGGTGGAGGGCACATAGAAGCCGGGCGGCAGATCGCAACCATCCACCACCGAGTTGTGGCGTACCACTGAACCTTCACCTATGTGACAGTTGAACAGTACGCTGTTGAAGCCGATGAAGACCCGGTTACCGACTTCGCACGGGCCGTGCACGATTGAGCGATGGGCGATGGAGGTGTACTCGCCTATGGTGACGGCGGCACCGGACTTGGAGTGGATCACCACCCCGTCCTGAATGTTGGAGTTGGCGCCGATGACGATGGGTTCCATCTCGCCGTTGGCATCCACCTCGTCGGCGCGGATCACCGCATAGGGGCCGACAAACACATTTTCCTTGATGATCACCTTGCCACAGATGATGGCAGTCTTGTCGATATAGGCTGATTCGTCGATGACCGGCAGGTGGCCGGAAGGATTCTTGCGGATCATGTTACATCCTGTTGAAGATGAAGTCGGGACGGGAAAAAAGGCGAGGCCACAGGCCTGCCGGTGGGTCAGCTTACGCCTGTGGGCGGGGAGGGGGAACCCCTGACTGGTCTGACCCTTGGGGTCGTGCACGTATTGTGTCGGGGTGTTCCCGACGCGCAAATTATGGGAGCATGATTTCTGCCGAACGGGCCGTGTGGCCCGCCTGGTACTCTGTTGATATAACGCTGGATACCCAAGATGAAGAAGATTGTTGTCCTGCTCGGCACCCTGCTTTTCTCCCCCTTGTTCTCTTCTGTCGTGCAGGCCAAGGGGGAGGCGGGCGAGTTTGACTATTATGCCCTGGCGCTCTCCTGGTCGCCGGAGCATTGCGCCGTCAAGCCGGCCGATCGGGACCAATGTTCCCGCCAGCTGGGATTCGTGCTGCACGGCCTCTGGCCCCAGTATCAGCGTGGCTACCCGAGCAACTGTTCCCGTGAGCGGCTCGATCCCGACATGGAGCAGCAGTTTGCCGGGCTCTATCCCAGCCGTTTCCTCTATCGCCATGAGTGGGAGAAGCACGGCACCTGCTCCGGCCTCGACCAGCCGCAGTACCATCAGCTGGCCAGCGACTTGCGTCAGAAGGTGAAGATCCCGGCCGCTTATCAGTCGCCGACAGATCCCCTGCGCAAGAGCCTCTTCCAGATCAAGGTCGATTTGGCGAGCGCCAACGACTGGCTGGCCCCCGATAACATCACGGTGGCTTGCGCCGACGGTGGCCGCTTCTTGCGGGAGGTCTACCTCTGCATCAACAAGGCGGGGACGGCTGCCGTCACCTGTTCCGACGAGATGCAAAAGCGTGAACTGCGCTCCTGCGGTCAGCCGGATTTCTTGCTGCGCAGCGTGCGCTGATCACTTTTTCTCTTCATCAGGTTCCTTGTGGGCCTGATGAACACATACCGTCATCGGAAAGGAGTCTGGTCAATGACTGACATGAAACAGTTCTCGGCACAGGAACGAAGCTTGCTGCTTGGGGTGAAAGGGGTCGGTCCCACTGTCATCGGGCGGCTTGAACAGCTGGGCTACCACACACTGAGCGAGCTGGCCGAGGCGGACACGGGCCACATAGTGCAGCTGGTGGCCAGCATGCTGGGATCGACTTGCTGGCAGAACAGTCCGCAGGCCCGCGGTGCCATCGATGGCGCCATAGCGCTGGCGCGCAGCCAGGTTTTAGCCGACGTCCTTTCGTCTCCTGAGCGGGTGGCCGGGTTATGAGCCTGTTCGCCGATCTGGGGTTGCGTTATCCCATCATTCAGGCCCCCATGGCGGGTGTGCAAAACAGTGCACTGGCGCTGACCGTCACAGGAGCGGGTTGTCTGGGCTCCTTGCCGGCTGCCATGCTCAGCCCGATCGAACTGGCGAATGAATTGGCACGGTTTGCCGCCAGCGGTCTGGGGCCGTTCAACATCAACTTCTTCTGCCATCGGCAAACTGAGCCGGATCCGATCGCTCTCACCGGTTGGCAGCAGACCTTGGCACCTTACTACGCCGAGTTCGGGGTGAATGCCGAGGCCACGGTGACGGCGCCCAGTCGCGCCCCGTTCAACACCGAGCATGCCGCCATCCTGGCCGAGTTCAACCCCGCTGTGGTCAGTTTCCATTTCGGCCTGCCCGAGCCGAGCCTGTTGGCCCGGGTGAAAGCTATGGGGGCAAAAGTGTTTGCCAGTGCGACTACAGTAGCAGAAGCGCAGTGGTTGGCGCGCCATGGTGCCGACGCCATCATAGCGCAGGGTCTGGAGGCGGGCGGCCATCGCGGCCACTTCCTCAATGAGGATCTCGCCTTGCAGCAAGGCACCTTTACCTTGCTGCCACAGATAGTGGCCGCAGTGGAGCTGCCCGTCATCGCCGCCGGTGGCATAGTTGATGGCAAGGGGATTAGGGCAGCCCTGGCGTTGGGGGCCAGCGCTGTCCAGATGGGAACTGCCTTCCTTTGCTGTCATGAGGCGACAACCTCTGCCCTGCATCGTGCGGCTATTCAGTCGACTCAGGGCCAGCACACGGCCCTGACCAACTTGTACAGTGGTCGTCCGGCAAGGGGAATTGTCAATCGGCTGATGCGGGAGCTGGGTCCGCTTTCGCTATCGGCACCTGGCTTCCCCCATGCCAGCGGTGCGCTGGTACCACTGCGCGCTGCGGCGGAGAAGGCTGGCGACCATGGCTTCTCGCCATTGTGGGCGGGGCAGAATGTGTCGGGATGCCGTGACCTCCCGGCCGCGGCGTTGATCGCAGCATGGGTGAAAGAAGCGGGCCTGGCATGATCGCTTCTTTATATAGATAGATGATCGGGGGAATCGGTATGCGAGGGGGCATTTCCAGCGGCTAAACGCGGGCCACTCATGAGGCTAAACATACCGTTTTACGGCATTTCTGTGGATAAGTTTGTATAAAAGCTGTGGTTGGTTGTGAATAACTAAATAAGTGACGATTTTTGCAGTTTTATTGCATTGCGGCCCTTGCCAACGCGATCAATCTCTCTATAATGCGCCACATCGACAGGGCAAGCGGCAACGCAAACAAGCCAGTCGGTGCATAGAAAAGCCTTTGAAAATAAGGCTTGACTCGAGAAGGCGGTTGAGTAGAAT
>NZ_CAWNYS010000451.1:0-4836 GCF_963878295.1 Aeromonas sp. HMWF014
ACAAATAAAAACAATGCCAGTCAGGCTTAACTGACTGGCATTAGGCCCATCGGGCCCGTTTTTTATCTCTGCGGGTAGCCTAGAAGCCGGAGCCCGGTTGCTGCAAAAATTCAGCCTCCTCCGCAGTGCTGGTGCGACCCAGGATGGCGTTGCGGTGAGGGAAGCGGCCAAAGCGCTCGATGATCACCTGATGGCGGCGGGCAAAGTCGGCAAATCCTTCGAAGGTGGCTTGCGCCTGTGTGTTGACCTGCTCTGCTGCCAGTGCTTCGAACAGGGTCACGCTGCGGACTTGCTGCTCTCGCGATTCGGCGTGCTCCAGCGGCAGATAGAAGAAGACCCGGGCCAGCGGCGAGAGCGCCTTGTCTGCCCCCAGCGACAAGCCTTTCAGGCAGAGATCCCGGGCCCCGGCATCTTGGGCAAAGGCGCCTGGGGTGGCGCGATGGATGTTGCGTGGCAGTTGATCCAGCAGCAGGATCAGCGCCAGCCGGCCGACGGGCACCTCGGCCCAGTGGGCCAGAGTGCCAGTGGCGGCTGCCTCGGCCAGTGCCCCAAAGCGGCGGGTGATCAGTGCATCGGTTGCGCTGCTTTTTCCCCACCAGAGGGGGGCTTGCCGTTGGGCGTGGGTGGCGTCGTCGGTGTCATCGCCAAACCAGAAATCGAGTAGAGATTGCCAGGGTTGCATGGGAACTCCTTGAGCCGGGATGACTCGGGGTGAAGCAGGGTCCATTGACCCTGGTGTGGTTGCGGCCTTACGGGCGACTTCTCGTTACACTGTGCCATCTTTTGCCTGAAATAAGGACCCCCCTCTGGTCGGTCCTCACGTGTGGCGTCTGCCCTGCTCGATGATAAGGCCTTCGTACCGGCCACTGTGTCTCCTGTTTGCTGACTTGGATGGGGGCTGGGCAAATGCCGACCGCCTTCGTACTATCGTCAGTGGCACTCGCCCGCAGAGGCGATGCCACCCGACCTGGATGCAAACAAACAAGGACAGTTATGAACCCACCCGTTTGGCTGGATGATCACATCTATGCCGCCCCCGATTGCCCGGCAATCGACGCCGATTTCCAGCGTGCCCGCGAGGCCCTGAACAGCCTGCAACGCTTGCTGGATGAACTGCCCAAGACCACCGACATCAATGCCTTGCGCCACTTGCTGCGAGCCATCAGATCCTGCTGGACTGATGTGCGTCGGCTGGAATGGAACAGCCAGACCTATGCCTATAACCGGCTCAGCCGAGATGGTCGCGACGAGGCGGCCAAGATGCTGCTCTCCCAGGGTCAGCAGTTGCAGGCGACCCTGGCCCAGCTCAGCAAACCGGTGACCCTGTTCTGGGCAAGCGCTCCCGAGGGGCAGGTGCGGGCCCTGTTGCAGGATCCCGAGCTGTTCGAGCTTGCCTATGCCATTCGTCACGACAGGCGTCAGCAGGATCAACGGCTCTCCTTGGAGAGCGAGCAGCTGATCGAGGGGCTCTCGGTGGATGGGCTGCAAGGCTGGGGCGAGCTCTACGACAGTCTGGTGGGCCGACTCAGGCCCGTGGTGGAGGGCGAACCCATGGGACTGGCCCAGGCGGACAACTTGCTGGCTCACCCGGATCGGGCGCGCCGTGCCAGCGCCTGGCACGGCATCCAGGCCGCCTGGCAAGCAGAGCAGGAGACGGTGGCCGCCATCCTCAACGCCATCAACGGCTGGCGTAACGAACTCGCCGCCCAGCGTGGCAAGGTGCACAGGCTCGATGCGCTGGATGTCTCCTGTCATCAGAGCCATATCGAGCGTACCACCCTGGATACCCTGATGGCCGAGGCTGACGCCCACAAAGCGCTGGGACGGCGAGCCTTGCGCGCCATGGCCAGCGCCCAGCAGATCACCGATTTTGCCCCCTGGGATCTCTATGCCCCTGCGCCCGCCGCGCCCTCAGCCGCGCTCAGCTTCGAGCAGGCGTTGACCCTGGTGGCCGATGCCTTCGCCGGGTTTGACCCCGAAATGGGGGCCTTTGCCCGCATGATGGCCAAGCAGGGCTGGATTGATGCGGCCCCCAGCGCAAACCGGCGCAGCGGTGCCTACAGTACCGAATATGCCCATCCTCCCGAGCCTCGGGTGTTTCTCACCTTCGAGGGCACCATGGACAACCTCATCACCCTGGCCCACGAGCTTGGGCACGCCTGGCACAGCTGGCTGTTGCGGGACCTGCCGCTGGAGCAGCGCGACTACCCCAAGACGCTGGCCGAGACCGCCTCCCTGTTTGCCGAGGCCCTGGTGCGTGATGCCCTGTTGGCCGCCACCGACAACATGGAGCAGCGCAGGGCCATCGCCTGGCTGGACGGGGAGCGGGCCGCCAGTCTGCTGCTCGATATCCCCGCTCGCTTCACCTTCGAACGAGCGCTGGTGGCGGCGCGGGAGCAAGGCTATGTGGGGGCAAGCCAGCTGCGGCAGATGATGAAATCCGCGCAGCAGCAGTGCTATGGTGACACCCTCAGCCAGTACGACGAGCTGTTCTGGGCCAGCAAGGGCCACTTCTCCATCGCCGATCTCGGGTTTTACAACTACCCCTACCTGTTCGGCTATCTGTTCAGCCTGGGGCTTTATGCCCAGAAGGAGCGGGCCGGGGGCGAGTTTGCCCACGCCTATCGCGCGCTGCTCATCGACACGGGCCGCATGAGCGCCGAGGATCTGGTGGAGAAACACCTGGGGGTCGACATTCGCGAACCCGCCTTCTGGCAGGAGAGCCTGCGCTATGTGGAGGAGGCGGTCGAGCGCCTCGAACGACTGGTGTGACGGGCTGGCTCCTCTGATCGCATTGGCTGATCAGACTGGCCGTTCGGGGTCGCCCCGGCGGCCCCTGTTTCTTTCGTGGCGGGCCTGCAGCGGCCTGGCCACGCGCATTTCACCCCGGGCAGCCTCTGCCCCCAGAGATTGATGACGAGCGTTTGATGCAGCAACGAATTTACCCACAACAGTGGCACAACCAGCATATCTATCCCGCCCTCGATTGCCCCGAGCTGGACGCTGACATGAGCCTGGCCCGTGCCAACCTCGCCGAGCTGGCCGGTTTTATCGACGGTCTTGATCAGATGCGGGAGAACGTCGACGCCTTGCCCGATTTTTTACGGGAGGTGCGCCTGCGGACTCGGGACATTCACAACATTGGCTGGAACGTGGCGATTCTGGCCGCATGCCGCGGCAGTCAGGATGCGCGGGATCCGCAGGCCAAACAGCTGGCGTCCCGCGCCCGCGCCCTCAACGCCGATCTGTTCAAGACCCTGGCACCGGTGGAAGACTTGATGCTGGCACTGCCCGAGCCCGAGTTTGAGCGGCGGATGCAGGATCCCTTGCTGGGGGAGGAGGCGTACCGGCTGCGCCATGAGCGCCGGCTGCAGGATCAGCGCCTGCCGGTGGAGGCCGAGCAGCTGGTGATTGGGCTCGGCACCTATGGGCTGCACGCCTGGGGCAACCTCTACAACGATCTGGTGGGCAAGATCCGCCTCGTTATTGACGGCCGCGAGATGGGGCTGGCTGAGGCGAGCAACCTGCTCTCCAGCCCGGTGCGGGCCCTGCGCCGCGAGGCCTTTGACGCCATCAGTGCCGGCTGGGAAGGGGAGCAGGAGACGGTGGCGGCCATCCTCAATGCCCTCAATGGCTGGCGGCTGGAGCTGGCGCGCCAGCGCGGCAAGCAGCGTGTGCTCGATGCGCTGGATCTCTCCTGCCATCAGAGCCATATCGAGCGCACCACCCTGGATACGCTCATGGCCGAGACGTATCATGCGCGGGGTCTGGGCCAGCGGGCGCTGGGGCTGATGGCCCGGCAGCTTGGCATCACAGATCCGGGGCCGGAGGACTTGTTTGCACCGCCCCCGGCCGCCAGCAGCCGCGCCATCCCGTTCGAGGAGGCGATCGCAATCATCGAGGGGGCTTTTGCCCGCTTTGATCCCGAGATGGGGGAGTTTGCCCGCATGATGGCCGAGAAGGGGTGGATTGATGCGGCGCCCACGCCAAATCGCCGCACCGGCGCCTACTGCACCAAGTTTGCCGATCCGGTGGAGCCGCGGGTCTTTGTCACCTATGCCGGCACCATGGATAACGTCATCACGCTCGCTCACGAGCTGGGTCACGCCTGGCACAACTGGGTCATTCGCGATCTGCCGATGAGCCAGCGTCGTTACCCCATGACGCTGGCGGAGACCGCCTCCATCTTCGCCGAAACCCTGGTGCGTAGCGCCCTGTTTGAACAGGCCCAAAGCCCGGAAGAGCAGCGGGCCATCGCCTGGGCGGAAGCCGATGGCGCTGCCACCTTCCTGGTCAACATTCCGGCCCGCTTCGATTTCGAGCAGGCGTTGGTGGCGGAGCGGGCGCAGGGCTATGTGCCGGCAGAGCGACTCAAGGCGATGACCGACGAGGCGTGGGGCCGCTGGTATGAGGGGAGCCTGACCCACTATCACCCGATGTTCTGGGCGGCCAAGGCGCACTTCTCTATCGCCGGGTTCGGCTTTTACAACTACCCCTATCTGTTCGGTTATCTGTTCAGCCTCGGGGTCTATCAGCAGTTGATGAGCCGCAAGGCGGCGGGGGAAACGAATGTGGCCGAGGCCTATCGCGCCCTGTTGCGTGATACCGGCCGTATGAGCGCCGAAAATCTGGTGGCAAAACATCTGGGTCAGGATATCCGTGAAGCCGCGTTCTGGCAGGGCAGCATGGCGCTGGTGGCGGCGGCGGTGGATCGCTTCGAGCAGACCTGCGGTTAAGGGGACTCAGGCAGGTGAACGTGCCGCCGGGCAGTCTATCTGTCCGGCGGCTTTTTTATGGCTCTGTCCCAATTACGTGTTGAAAGGCTAATCTTGAAGT
>NZ_CAWNYS010000452.1:0-2837 GCF_963878295.1 Aeromonas sp. HMWF014
AAAGCCGAGGTTCGGCCTAACCAAGTGTCCGGATTTAGTTGACCACTACATTGGTCATTGGTGTGGGTGGCTGTCGTGGTCATGATTAGCGATACCTCAGTTGGGGGTGGATGATGGTGCCGGGCACGTTGTGGCGCTGGCGTAGTCTGGTCAGATGCGCTGGAAGGTCGGTCAGGCTTGCCAGTCGCCCTCGGTAGAGCCGGGAGAGATTGATGTAGTCGGGGTGGTGCACGGTGATGGTCACCTGATGCCCTGGCTGCCATCGGCTATACAGGCGTGCTTTGGCTTGCTTGATGGTGGTGATGCCGGGAGCGGGTAACGTTTGCCGGTTGCGCAGGTGCAGTTTGTTGAGCTCGGGAGCATAGCGATGCACCTCGAGCCCGGTGATAAGACGGGTCATGAGAAATTACTCCGACGATGCAAAGGGCCAGCCTGAGAGGGCTGGCCCTTTATGCTGTATGTGGATGAGCGGGGCTGGGTTGCTGTGGCTGTTGACCGCTATCGAGTCGCGGTGGCTAGCTGTTGTAAAACAGGATGTAGTTCACGCCAGCCTGCTGGGCGGCAGTGAGCAAGGGTTGCAGCGCTGGCGGGATGGCATCGAGATCCATGGCCAGGTTCAAGGTGTACTCATAGGCGGAGTCATCCTTCACACCGACATGTTCATGGGAGGCCATACGCTTGACCCATTGCCATTCCGGCACCAGGTCTGCGTCATCGTAATCGCCAACGATGGCGCTCATGGCGACATCCAGCATCTGCATCACGGGATGGCCTGCCAGTGGATTAGGTGTTGTAGGTTGGGGGTTGGTCATTGCATCGTTCCTTGTTGTCTGGGCTGTCGCGCCCTCTGGCTATTCATGAGCATAAGCACTTGAGCTGTGCGTTGTTACAGCTGATTGATAACCGGCTTGCCATTGAGCCGGTCCAGCAGGTGCCGCGAGCCGTATTGGGCTACCAGTCGGTCTATGGCCATCTGGGCGCAGACCGTTCTGCTGGGCTTATTCTCCGGGACTGCGTAACGAGCAGTGAGCCAGCCGCCGAGCAGCGCGATGCGATAGCCACTGGGGATATGGGTGAGCGAGGTGCCGATGCCCCTCCCGTGAATGAGGAAAGGCACGGCCTGCCCACCGATGTCGATATCGATGCGTTGCCCCTTTAGCTCGAAGGTAGTGAGTTCCCCGGTTTGTGGATGTTTGCCAGGCACCTTGATAGTGATGTGTTTGGCCATTTCACACCTCCGGCTTGGCTTCAAAGTGGTGGGTCACAACGCCTGCTTCCGGGTCGATGCTGATAAACGCCGGGGCTTGCGGGTGGTACTGGTAGAGTCGCGCCAATTCAGCGCGAAACGCCTCGATGCTTGGCGCCATCACATGGTGGGTATCCCCCTCGGCATAGGTAAAAGTCTCCAGCTTCTCGGTGTTAATCCAGATGCCGTAGTACCAGGCGTCCTCCTCGGTGTCGTATTGCTGCCAGCCCTGAGCCAGCAGTGTTCGGTCGTAGTAGTAGCGGTCAGCCTGATGGCTACCCCGGTCGATGCGGCAACCAGTCACGGTGAGCTCAAGCGGGATACTGCCCGCCTTGTGGGCCTTCTTGACCCGGCGCAGCAGCTTGAGTGCCTTGGTTCTGCTACGGCCATTACCGAGCGGTTGCGGCTGTCTGGCCCGTAATGCCAGGTGGGTCATTATCTTCGGTGCGGTGTTGTGGTTGAGCTGGCCGATGGCAGCGGTTATCTGCCGAGCGGACAGGGATTTGTAATCACGCAGGTTGTGCATGGTGGATTCCTTCAAATGCAAACAGCCCCTCGGTGTGAGGGGCTGTTAGAGGTCTTGTTTGTGCTGGTGGCCGTGGCTCAGGTGTGACTACTCCAATCCGGCTCGTCATTACTACCGTGGTTGACGTAGGCCCCTACTATCACCCGCTGCCACTCGCCGACCGGTTGACCCGCTGCATTACAGGGGCAGCGAAAGCGGGCGAAGTTAATCTCTCGTGGCAGGTGCTCACGCATATCTCGTGGACTGACAAAGAGCGTGGTCTTGTGCAGTACCGGGTTGGGGGCGACCAGCGGGCCGCCAATACGTCTCCCCTCCACATCGTGGGCATAGGCAAAACTCGGCAACATCAACTGCTGGCTGATGAGCTTGGCGAACCCTGGATGGGCGCACATGGCCTCTGCCACGGCGGCCTGGCTAAAGCTGTCGTTGAATTCGATCATGGTATTGCTCCTGATGAAGAAGGGAGTGAGTGACGGTTCTGACCATCACATCTCTCCCCAAGGGGCTTGTTCCCACAGTGACAGCCGGGTCAGCACGTCTTGCGCCAGCGCTTGCTGCAACTGCTGTATTACCTTGACCAACCGAGGTGCCTGCTCAGGACTCCCACTCCATTCGCTCGATTGGTACAGGGCGCAGCAGGTGAATTTGTACAGCGCCACCAGTTCGGCATCGGTGAGTGGTGCCTGGTGGTAACGGTGGGCAGGTTTAAGCGGTCCCAGTTTGGTTGAGCCACGCTGGCGTGGTTCCTTCAGGCTCTGCTCACGCCCCAGCTGATAGCGATGCCAGACTGCACGGCGGTTTGCGAGCATCATCAGTCGTACCAGCCGGTCAACCCGCCATGTCCAGGTCCTGGTCGTGTCTGCTGGCGGTATCCACCAGAGGGTGCGCAGCAACTCTAGGGTGTAATGGGGGGGCATCGGGGCATTGCAAAAGCGGTGCAACTGCACGGCAAAGGCAAGGTAATCCTGGCGGTCAATCATGAAAGCAGACATGGGGGTGACTCCTTGAAATGAACAAGGCCACCTGCAGTGAGGTGGCCCTGTGGGTTGTGTCGGCATATCCAGA
>NZ_CAWNYS010000454.1:0-5929 GCF_963878295.1 Aeromonas sp. HMWF014
TGGCCAGCAGGCTCTGGCGTATGTCCTTGGGGTGGAGTGGTTGCAGTCCCGGGCCGGGTTTGCGCTTCTCTGTATCAACCAGTGTGATTTCGAGCCCCTGCGCCTGCTTGAGCAGGTGTTGGACCAGGGAACGGCGCCAGGGGGCCTTGTGGGGTTTGCCAAGCAGCAGTTGCGAGACCTGTTGCTGCTCGGCGGTTTCCAGCAGCGTATTGGCCACCGCCGGGCTGGAGAGGGTCAGCACCTTGGCACCGAGGTGAGAGGCCAGCGCCAGCGCCTGCTCCAGCTCGGCGGAGCGTTGCCCCTTGCTGTCGATGTGCACCACCAGCCAGGGCAGCTGGCGGCGCTGGGCGAAGCGGTGGCCGTAGCGTACCAGCGCCGAGCCGTGCTGATCGCCGAGGCAGACCATCAGCTTGCCCCGCAGCGGCAGCGTGGTCTTGCCCGCCGCCTGCCACTGCAACTGCAGATCCCCCTCCACGTGGCTGGCGGCGGTCTGCATCGCCAGCTCGCGCAGGGCGGTCAGGTTGTTGAGGGAGAAGAAGGATTGCAGGGCGGCCTTGGCCTGATGGGGCACATAGACCTTGCCCTCCTTGAGTCGGCCGAGCAGCTCCTTGGGAGGCAGGTCGATCAGTATGATGCTGTCCGCCTCCAGCAGCACTTGATCCGGCAGTGTCTCCTTGACCCTGACCCCGGTCAGTTGCCACACCAGATCGTTGAGGCTCTCCAGGTGCTGCACGTTGAGGGTGGAGTAGACATCGATGCCGGCACCAAGCAACTCCTCCACATCCTGCCAGCGCTTTTCGTGACGGCTGCCCGGGGCATTGCTGTGGGCCAGCTCATCCACTACGACGATGGCGGGTTTGCGTTCGAGCAGAGCATCCAAGTCCATCTCCTCCAGCCGTTGCTGGCGATGGAGATGGAGCTTGCGCGGCTGGATGGCAAGCTTGTCGAGCAGGGCCAGGGTCTCCTGACGGCCGTGGGTTTCCACCACGCCGATCAGGATGTCGACCCCTTCCCGTGCCTGTTCCCGTACTGCTTGCAGCATGGCGTAGGTCTTGCCGACGCCGGGCGCGGCGCCGAGAAAAACCTTCAGCTTGCCTTTGTGTTCCTGCTCCAGACTCGCCAGCAAGGCGTCGGCCCGCACCTCATCACGCATCCCAGAACTCCTGCTCCATGCTTGCCATCAGGGCACCAGCCTTTACCTCATCACGCATTATGATCCTTATCGAGCAACCGCTGGCTCAGTTCGAAAATGTGGGATCCCCGTCCTCTCTATCAAGCGTCCTTGTCGAGCTGCAGGTTGAGCTGGAGGATGTTGACCACTTGCGGGCCAAGGATACCAGCCTGCACTCTGGACTTGACCTGCTCCGTCAGCAAGGCGGGATCCAGCCCTCGTTGTTTGGCCACTCTTTCTACCTGAGCCAGCACGGCATCTACCGGCAGATGGGGGTCCAGGCCGGAGGCGGAGCGGGTCAGCATGGTGGGGGACTGAACATTGCCCTGCGCCTCGGCGAACTCTCTGCGCAGTGGTGAGCCCATCCCCAGATTGCTGGCACTGCCGCCAATGGTGGCGAAGTCGCTGGCGGAGGGGCGGGAGTGGAAGTACTCGGCCCGATCGAATTTCTGCGCCAGCAGGGCACTGCCGATCAGCTGTTGGTTACCGTTGGTCAGCTGGCTGCCGTTGGCCTGCCAGGGGAACATCAGCTGGGCCAGCCCGGTCACCGCCAGTGGGTAGCCGACGCCCAGCAGCAGGGTCAGGGTCAGCAGGGTTCTGATTGCTATCATGATTTTCTTGCTCCAAACAGGTTGATGGGGGGCAAGCCAGGCTTGCTCCCCGCAATGGCGTTACACCAGACCCAGGCCAGTGATGACCAGGTCGATCAGCTTGATACCAATGAAGGGCACCAGCAGACCACCGACACCGTAGATCAGCAGGTTGCGGCGCAGCAGGCTGGCGGGGGATCCCTTCAGGCTGACACCGCGCAGGGCCAGCGGCACCAGCGCCACTATGATCAGGGCGTTGAAGATGATGGCCGACAGGATGGCGCTCTGCGGGCTGCCCAGCTGCATCAGGTTCAGCGCACCCAGCTGCGGATAGGCTGCGATGAACAGGGCTGGCAGTATGGCGAAGTACTTGGCCACGTCGTTGGCGATGGAGAAGGTGGTCAGTGCCCCCCGGGTCACCAGCAACTGTTTGCCGACCAGCACCACGTCCAGCAGCTTGGTGGGGTTTGAATCCAGATCCACCAGGTTGCCCGCTTCCTTGGCGGCCTGAGTACCCTCGTTCATGGCCAGACCCACGTCGGCCTGGGCCAGCGCCGGGGCGTCGTTGGCACCGTCACCGCACATGGCGACCAGGCGGCCATCGGCCTGCTCCTGGCGGATATAGGCCAGCTTCTTCTCAGGGGTGGCTTCGGCGATGAAGTCATCCACCCCGGCTTCGGCGGCGATGGCGGCGGCAGTCAGCGGGTTGTCACCGGTAATCATCACGGTACGGATCCCCATGTGACGCAGGATCTGGAAGCGGGCCTTGATGCCGGGCTTGATGATGTCTTTGAGGAACACAACCCCCATCAACTTCTCGTGGGTACAGACCAGCAGTGGAGTGCCGCCCTGGCGGGCTATGTTGTCGACCGACTTGAGGATCAGCTCGGGCACCGCCTTGCGCTCGAGGGAGAGATAGTTGAGCACAGCATCCACAGCCCCCTTGCGATATTGATGACCGTTGCGATCCAGCCCGCTCAACCGGGTCTCGGCGCTGAACGGGATCAGTTTGTCACTCTCCAGCTGGCTCGGCTTGGCCATGCTCTTGCCTGCCAGGGTCAGGATGGACTTGCCTTCCGGCGTATTGTCCCCGAGGGAGGCCAGCATGGCCGCCTGGGCCAGCAGGGAGGGATCAACACCGGGGGCCGGGATCAGCTCGTCGGCCATGCGGTTGCCGAAGGTGATGGTGCCTGTTTTGTCCAGCAGCAGGGTACGCACATCACCGGCGGCCTCCACTGCGCGGCCCGACTTGGCAATCACGTTCAGTTTCACCAGCCGATCCATGCCGGCGATGCCGATGGCGGAGAGCAGCCCGCCTATGGTGGTCGGGATCAGGGTGATGAAGAGGGCGAGCAGGTAGATCCTGGGCACCTGGGTTCCGTTGTAGTTGAGGAACCAGGGCAGGGTAGCCACCACCAGCAGGAAGATCAGGGTCAGACCCACCAGCAGGGCATCGAGCGCCATCTCGTTCGGGGTCTTCTGGCGCTTGGCTCCTTCCACCAGCGAGATCATCCGATCCAGCGTGCTCTCACCCGGATTGTTGCTGACGCGCACCCAGATCTCGTCCGAGACCACAGTGGTGTTGCCGGTCACGCCACTGCGGTCGGTACCGGATTCGCGGATGACGGGGGCGGATTCACCCGTGATGGCCGCCTCGTTCACCGAGGCAATGCCTGCCACCACTTCACCATCGGCCGGGATCATTTCACCGCTGCGTACCAGTACCAGATCACCTTTCCGCAGGCTGGTGGCGGATACCCATTCACCCTGCCCATCCTTGGCATCCGTGACCCGGCGTGCCTTGAGCTGGCTCATGCCAGCCTTCAGGCTGTCGGCCCTCGCTTTGCCGCGCCCTTCGGCCAGGGTCTCGGCGAAGTTGGCAAACCAGAGGGTCAGCCAGAGCCAGGCGGTCAGCTGCCAGGCCAGGCTGGGGGCGACCCCGGAGAAGGGTTGTCCCAGCAGCGATTCCACGGTCGCCATCACGGCAGCCAGCCAGAGGGTGAACAGTATGGGGCTGCCAAACAACGCCTTCGGATTGAAGCGATAAAGGGCTTCAATCATTGCCTGCATGACTTGCGATTTCTGTTTTTTGGCCTTCACCTTCTCGGTGCGGGCTGTCATGGAGATGGATTTGCTCATTAGAACGCTCCCTGTATCAGGCTTAGATGTTCGGCCACGGGTCCCAGTGCCAGCAGTGGCAGGAAGGAGAGGCCGCCAATCAGCAGGACTGTGATGATCAGCAAGGTAATAAACAGTGGCCCCCGGATCGGGAAGTCACCTTCACCCGTCTCCTGGCGCGGAGCGCGGGCGAGCTGGCCGGCGATGGCCAGCACCGGGATGATGTAACCGAAGCGTCCGAGCAGCATGGCCAGCGCGATGGCGATGCACTGCCAGCTATCGGCGGCGGCAAAGCCCGCGAAGGCGGAACCGTTGTTGCCGGCAGCCGAGGCGTAGGCATAGATCAGCCGTGACAGGCCGTGCGGGCCTTCATGACCTATGACGGTGTCGGCATTCGGCATCAGCAGGGTTACGCCACCGATCACCAATACCCCGACGGGCATCACCAGCATGCTGGCGACCACCCACTTCATCTCAGTGATGCCGAGGCGTTTGCCCAGATAGGTGGGTGTACGACCCACCATAAGGCCACACAGGAACACGGTCAGCAGCACGAACAGCATCATGCCGTAGATACCGGCACCCACGCCGCCGAACACCACTTCACCCAGCAGCATGTTGATCATGGCGACCATGCCGGCGAGGGGGGCAGCGCTGTCGTGCATGGAGTTGACCGAGCCGTTGGAGGCGGCCGTGGTCGCCACTTTCCAGATGCTGGAGAGCACGGGGCCGAAGCGGCTCTCCTTGCCTTCCCAGTTGCCCATCTGAGTGGTGAGGTGAGCGAGGTTGGGATCCGGCTTTATCTCCTGGGAGAGGGAGAGGGAAAGGCCCAGCACCAGCATGATGGTCATGGCGGTGAGGATGGCGCGACTATGGGCCACGTCCTTCACGTAGCGACCCAGCGTGCAGACCATGGCGGCGGCTATGGTGAGCAGAGCGACCATCTCCAGCCAGTTGGTCAGTGCGGTCGGGTTCTCGAACGGGTGAGCCGAGTTGATGCCGAAGAAGCCACCGCCGTTGGAGCCGAGCTGCTTGATGGCGATCTGGGACGCGGCAGGGCCCAGTGGCAGCAGCTGCTCCTGACCTTCCAGGCTGTGGAACGGCAGATAGGCCGACAGCGTCTGGGGCACGCCCTGCCATACCAGCAGCAGCGCCATGATCAGCGCCATCGGCAGCAGCACATAGAGACAGAAACGCACCAGATCCTGCCAGAAGTTGCCAAGGTTGGTGGTCTGTTGGCGGGCGATACCACGGAACAGTGCGACGGCAACAGCGGCGCCAGTGGCGGCGGAGACGAAGTTCTGGGTGGTCAGGCCTACCATCTGGCTGAAGTAGGAGAGACTGGCTTCACCGGAATAGGCTTGCCAGTTGGTGTTGGTCATAAAGCTGACCGCGGTGTTGAAGGCGAGTTGCCAGCTCATGCCCGGCATTTGCTGCGGGTTGAGGGGCAGCAGGCCTTGCGCCATCAGGATCAGGAACAGCAGGCCGAAACCGGCCCCGTTGAATGCCAGCAGGCTGAGGGCGTAGGACTTCCAGTCTTGCTCCCGTCCGTCCGTGCCGCAGCAGGCCAGGGTGGCGCGCTCTATGGGCGACAGCCAGCGGCTCTGCCCCTCGAAGACCCGATACAGGTAGCCGCCAAGCAGAGGTGCCGGCAGCAGGATTAGCAGCACAAAGGCCACCGGATAAATCACTTCTTGCCACATATTCAGTTCCTCACTCGTGGCTGCGTGTTAACGCACGCAACAGATAACCCAGCAGGGCGAGGACCAGCAGCAGATATAGCCAATTCATATCGACTCCATAGGTGTAATTGACGCTGAAATGGTATGTAAAACAGGCGTAAAGGCGCCATAAAGCGCCATGGGGCAGGCGTAAAATCGGCGTAAAGAACACTGGTGTTGCGAGGGAACTGGCGAGGAGGGATCAAAAAACCCGGCTTGAGCCGGGTTTGAGTGAAGGGTTATATCGTTGTATGCGTTTAGCGCATGGTCACAAACTCTTCCGCACTGGTCGGATGGATAGCCACGCAGTTGTCGAAGTCGGCCTTGGT
>NZ_CAWNYS010000455.1:0-1071 GCF_963878295.1 Aeromonas sp. HMWF014
GTCTGGTGCCCCAATGCAAGGCGTAAGCCTGCGCATGGCGCGGCCCGATGACGCCCCCGCCATGACGGTGACGCAGCGGGCCAGCTGGCTCGCAGCCTATGGCGAGGTGCTCGGTGCCGACATGCTGACCCAGCTTTCGGTGACCGAGCACCTGCAGATCTGGCAGAGCCGGCTCGCCGGATCCGGCCCCAGGCCCATGTTGATCTGCCAGGACGAGGTGGTCATAGGCCTGCTTTACTGGCAACTCGTGCTGGATAGCACAGAGCCGAGCGCCCTGATCCGCGCTTTTTACCTCCATCCCGAGCACTGGCGCCTGGGTCATGGCAAGCGGCTATGGCAGGCGGTGGCTATGCAGATGCGTCGTGCAGGTTGTGGCAGCGTCAGATTGTGGCTGCTCGATGGCAACCGGATCGGCGAGGGGTTTTACCTGAGGCGCGGCTTCGTCTTCGACGGTCAGGCACGCACCCTGATGAGCCTTGGGCAGGCTTGCCTGCAACGGCAAATGTTCCGTTTGCTTTGATCTCTCTCCCATTTTTCGCCCCCGATCACTTTATTTTTTTTGCGAATTAATACAATGTGCAGCTCTGGACCGGCTGAGGTGAGGTGACTCACCGACAAGGGAGTGTGGGCATGTATTACGGCTTTGATATTGGTGGCACCAAGATAGCGTTCGCCGTGTATGACGACGCCTTGAACCTCTGTCATGAGGAGCGCATGAGCACGCCCGGTAACGATTACGAGGGATTGCTGCAGCTCATCCGTGCCCGGGTCGAGCAGGCGGACGCCCGTTTCGGCGCGAGAGGCGCCGTGGGCATCGGCTTTCCTGGCATCCTCAATCGGCACGATCACAGCATAGTGGCGGCGAACCTGCCCTCCATCAATGGCCGCCATCTGGGCGCCGATCTGGCCGAGCGGCTGGGCCGTCCGGTCAAGGTGGACAACGATGCCAACTGCTTCCTCTGGTCAGAAGTGCACCAGGGGGCGGCGGCCGGGGCCGACAGTGCGTTGGGGGTCACCATCGGCACCGGCATCGGCGGCGCCGTCTATCTGGCGGGCAAGCTGATCCAGGGC
>NZ_CAWNYS010000456.1:0-8233 GCF_963878295.1 Aeromonas sp. HMWF014
GCTCTCACTTTGATACGCGTGCGGGGGTAAAGGCATCCTGGTTCTGGTTTCATCCGCAACCGCAGGCGTGATCCAAAGCAAGAAAGTGGGATGTTTTGGTGGCGCAGAGCCCTGCCGCTGGGGTAGTTTCGATAGAACCGACACAGTTTATGAGGTCTTGTCCATGATCATCTATCTGCATGGTTTTGATGCCACCAGCCCCGGTAATCATGAAAAAGTGCTGCAGTTGCAGTTTATCGATGATGATGTGCGTTTTGTGCACTACAGCACGGTTCACCCCCGTCATGACATGAGCCATCTGCTCAAGGAAGTGAAGAAGCAGCTCGACATGAGCACAGACCCCAAGCCCCTCATCTGCGGGGTGGGGCTGGGAGGCTACTGGAGCGAGCGGATCGGCTTCTTGTGCGGCATCAAACAGGTGATTTTCAATCCCAATCTGCACCCAGAAATCACCATGCAGGGCAAGATAGACAGACCGGAAGAGTACGAGGATATAGGCACCAAATGTGTGTCTGAATTTCGTAGTAAAAATTCAGGAAATTGCCTCTGCATCCTTTCCGTTCAGGATGAAATCCGCGATAATGGCGAAACTGAGCGTGAATTGAAGAATTATTACAACATCCTGTGGGATGAGCGAGAGACTCACAAGTTCAAGAACATCTCTCACCACCTGCAACAGATGAAGGCTTTCAAGGAAGCCTGATTGCTCGTCACGTCATGGATTCAACTATCAAGGGAGCCGATGGCTCCCTTCGCTTTAATGGAACCGAGGTAATTAACCATGACCAATATTGTTGTCGTCGGCGGCGGGGCTGGCGGTTTGGAGCTGGCCACCAGTCTGGGTCGCAAGCTGGGCAAGAAGAACAAGGCCAGGATCACCCTGGTCGACCGTAACCGTACCCATCTGTGGAAACCCCTGCTGCACGAAGTGGCCACCGGCTCCATGGACGCGGGTATCGATGCCCTGAGCTACCAGTCCCATGCCAAAAACCACGGTTTCGATTTCCAGTTGGGCACCCTCACCGACATCAAGCGCGATGAAAAGCGCATCGTGCTGGCGAAGATAGTCGACGAGAACGGCGACATAGTGGTGCATGAGCAGGAAGTGCCGTATGACATCCTGGTGATGGCGATCGGTTCCGTGTCCAACGACTTCAACACCAAGGGCATCAAGGATCACTGCATCTTCCTGGACAGTCCCTCCCAGGCACACCGCTTCCACAACAGCATGATGAACCGCTTCCTGCAGTTCGCCACCGAATACCAGCCCGGTGACAAGGTGAAGATCGCTATCGTCGGCGGCGGTGCCACCGGCGTCGAGCTCTCCGCCGAGCTCTACAACGCGGTGGAGCAGCTCTATGCCTACGGTTTCAAGCACCTCACCACCGACAACCTGAAGGTGACCCTGGTGGAAGCGGGCCCCCGCATACTGCCGGCGCTGCCGGAGCGCATCAGCGGTGCCGCCCATCAGGAGTTGGTGAAGCTGGGGGTGGACGTGCGTACCGCCACCATGATCACCGAAGCCACCACCGAAGGGTTGCACACCAAGGACGGTGAACTCATCGAAGCGGATCTGATGGTGTGGGCTGCCGGCATCAAGGCACCGGATTTCATGAAGGATATCGCCGGGCTCGAGACCAACCGCATCAACCAGCTGGTGGTGAAAGAGACCCTGCAGACCAGCCGTGACGAGAACATCTTCGTCATCGGTGACTGCGCCGCCTGCCCGCAGCCAAATAGCAAGTTCGTGCCGCCACGCGCCCAGTCCGCTCACCAGATGGCGACCCGGGCGTGCAAGAACATCCTGGCCAAGCTGGCGGGTGGCGAGATGAAGCCCTACCTCTATCATGATCATGGCTCGCTGGTCTCTTTGAGTCGCTTCTCCACCGTGGGCAGCCTGATGGGCAACCTGATGCGTGGCTCCATGATGGTGGAAGGCCACATAGCCCGCATGGTGTACATCTCGCTTTATCGGATGCACCAGGTTGCCCTGCACGGCTACGTCAAGACTGGCCTCATCATGCTGGTGGGCCGCATCAACCGGGTGTTGCGCCCGACGCTGAAACTGCACTAAGCCGCAGTCGGAACAGCCGGTGCTGAACGCACAAAAAAGGAGAGGCCAGGCCTCTCCTTTTCTTTTTATGTGATTCGTACGTCAGGAGGCATCATTGATCAGCGTTTTCACCTCCATCAGTGCAGCAGTGAAGAAGAGTCGCGCTACTTCAGGATCCCTCTGGCCAGCATCGTGGGCCACGTTGGCTATGTCGCCACCGAGGATGGTAATGGTGTTGCCGACCTTGGTCAGGCGATCTATCAGTGTGCTGAAGTTCTGAGAGAAGGCGTTGGTTTGTCCGAGGAAGCCTTGCTGGCGCTGGATCTGCCCCGTTATCTGGCTGACTTGTCCTTCCAGACTGTTCACCTTGCTCTGGGCTTGCGACAAGGTCACCGCCATGGCGATCAGGCCGGGTAGTCCCAGCAGCCCAAGGCCCAGCAGGTAAAGTTTCTTCTTGTTCAGCTCATCCAGCTCTTGGCGGGCTCCCGCCAGGCTTGACTGCAGCCCGGCGATGGTGGCCTGCAGCTCGACGCCAATCCGCTGCAGGTCCAGGTTGTCCTGCAGGATACGGCTATTGGCGGCTTGGCTTGCCCCCAAGGTGTGGGCCATCAAAGACTGGATCGGCGTTATCTCATCCTGCACCAGATTAATGAAGTCCTGCAGGGACTGGGGCGTGAGGCCGTTGGGGTTGGCCAGCTGCTGCTCCAGCTGTCCCTCAAGGCGTTGACCGAAGACCAGCACCTGTTGCTGCATCGTCAACACCTCGGGTAGCAGATTGGCAATGACCTCGGTCACATTGTGCTGAATGTTGATGGCGCCCTGGGGGAGCCCGCTAAAGGACTGTATGGTGGCTTCCGCCTGCTGCATGTTGGCAATAGCCTGGGATAAGATTCCGTTGCTCATGGTGTCTTCTCGATAGGGAGAGGGCGGTGGTCCGCCCTCTGGGCATCAGGCGGCCAGGCGGCCGACGAAATCGGCTATGGTGGCGGTCCTGGGCACTTGTATGGGGCTGACACCGGCCATCTGTGCTTTGATGGTGTTCACGTCGGTGAGCACTGTCTTCACTGTGGTGTCGGCGGCGGTCAACCAGAGCTGGCGGATGTCGTCGCCGCTGGTGATGCCCTTGTCCAGATCGGTGATCAGGCTGCCGAGATCCGAGGTCAGGGAGTCCCAGGCATTGCTCATCTGGGTCGCGGCAGAGACAGCGTTTTGGGCCTGCACCTGGAGCCCTTGATAACCATTGCCGATCTGGGTGGCGATCAGTACCTCGCTGTTGAGGCTGCTGCGCTTCTGGTACAGATCCTGGCGGGCGCCCAACGAGTTGTGCAGCACGATGGAGCCTGCCGTAATACCGGCGGCACCTGCAACCATCATGGCGACGCCACCGATGACCACAGGCGTCGAGGTGCCAGCGGTGACGAAGTCGGCCACTGCGCCTATGGCGGTGACGAAGGCTCCGCCAATCACTAACAACCCCCCAACCACGATGCCGGCGATGGCGCCGTCGATGGCTGCGTTGACCTTGTCGATGTCACCGTTGAGCTGAGCCAGCACCCCGTTGTCACCCTGTACCTTGCTGTTGAGGTTCACCACTATGCCCTGGAAGTTGCGAGAGTCGATGATCAGCTGGTTGTTGAGATCCAGGATAATGAGACGCGTATCGGAAGAGACCTTATGGTACTCGGTGGCTTGTTCCTTGATAACGTTCAACTGCCTGAGCCACTGGGCCTTGGTGGAACCGGGGGGGAGCACGGTCGGGATGGCATTTTGCAGGGCGTAGTAGTTGGAGATGTTACTGATGTTGGTGATGATCTGTGGCTGGATCTGGTTGAGGTACAGGTCCGCATGCCCTTTGGCGACGTCCAGTCCCTGGTTGATCTGGGTCTGATTCTCCTTGAGATTCGGGAACTGGCTGAAGTCCACTGACACTTGTTGCTTGACGCTGTTGCAATAGGTCTGGATCTGCAGCGCTTGCCCGGCCTGACCGGCCATGCTCTGGTCCATGGAGATGGTTGCATTCATCATGTATATCGTCCTTTTATGGTGGGATTAAGCGTCGGGCAGGACGCCGTTGCCGGCGTAGGCGGCCTTGATGTCACTCACCTGATCGGAGAGCTGTTGCCAGGATTGGGTATTCAGCGCCAGGGTGCGCCTGAGCAGACGTACATCACCGCTGTTGTTGAGGTCGGCCACCAGGGGTACGGCGCTCTGATAGGCGTCGGCCACCTTTTGCCAGCCCAGGGGCAGGCCAGTGATCGCCAGGGCTACCGTCTCGTAGGTGCTGACAAACAGCTGGTTTTGGGCCTGCACTGACTTTGCGACCGTCAGTATGGCGTTGGTCTCGGCCAGCGCCTGGTAGGCCAGTGCCAGTTTCTGGGTATTGGCCTTGAGCTCCTTGGCCGCCAGGCTGGCACCGGCTATGCCGGATGACAGGGCCTGGATACCGGAGATCATGTATTGGGTCTGCTGATCTGACCCCTTGGCCGAGCTTTGACTCGCGGCAGGCTTGCCGGCGGGGGTTTCCTCCAGCGCCAACGAGGTCACGATAGCGCGGCCCAGTTGGCCTACGCCGTCACCGGCCTTGCCACCCTCATCGACAATGGCCTGAATGTTTGCCGCTATGGCCTGGTTCAGTGCGTCGATGGCCTTGGCCTGGCGCTGGGCGTCGGCGATCAGATCCTGCTCGAGCCGAGTGATCACCCCAAGGAAGTTGTCCATCAGGGGACGCAGCGAACCCCAGGCGATCTGGAACCGGGTATTGAGTGTCTGGGCCATGAGCCGGTAACTCTGGGCCTGATCGGCCAGCGAGGTCAGCTGTTCTGCCAACCGGGCTCGCCCGGCCAGCACAGCCGCATCGTCATCCTGGCCGAGCAACCGGTTGAACGCCGCGACAAGGGCGTAGAAATTCGAGCCATGGCTCAACAGATGGATAAAGCCAGGCAGGTTATCTTGCTGGTAGTAGCGCGACTGGTTGAGCATCTGCGCCTGGTAGGCCTCAATCTTGACGGCCAAAGATGAGTCGAGCTCACTCCTGGCCAGGGACTGCTGCATCAGCAGCAGATTGGCATAGCTCTGGTTGAGTAGGGCCGGTGAGGCCGCAGACAGGTAGGCTGCCAGCAGGCCTTGATCCCCAAGATCCAGTGTGGTGATCGTGGTCATGGCGTGGCCTCCGTACCGGCTTCGGCGAGGTGGCTTGCGTGGAAACGTACCCGTGTTGAGGGGCTGGGGTGAGGTGGTCGGGTGTCGAGCTGCATCATGATGCTGTCCTCGTGACGAAGTGGGTCAGTCTCCGGCGTAGGGCCGGGACAGACTCACCCTATGGAAAGGCGAAATGGGTCACAACTGACACTTGTATCACTTGAAGTTTGAGCCAAATCGGCTAATGAGCGCCTTCTGCTCTTGATGGTCAGCCTCCATACGCAGTGCGGCTCTAAACCGACGAGCGAGTGGCTCGTTCCGCACCCCCATGCTTGGGCTTGAGCCCGTGATCATCCACCGGTTGGAGCTGACCAGTGCGTTGACGCTGTCATCTTTTCCTGATGACGGCAGGGTCATGGAGTGGCTATTATGAGTCCTCTTTTGTGGGCACCATGCCCTGGATGGCCATATTCGGAACAGGATTTCTTGCGATGACGTTACTCAAGCCGCCAGGGCTTAAACCTGGCGATACCATAGGTTTTTTCTCCCCCTCCAGCGCGGCCACGGCCTGGGCGCCACATCGCTTTGCTCGCGCAAGGGCTTTTCTGGAAGCGCAGGGCTTCAGGCTCAAGGCGGGCAGCCTGACTGGCCAGCAGGATCACTGGCGATCCGGCTCCATCGCTGCGCGGGCCGAAGAGCTCAATGCCCTTATTCGCGACCCCGAGGTGCGCTGCATCATGTCGGTGATTGGCGGCAGCAATTCCAACTCCCTGTTGCCCTATCTCGATTTTGATGCGCTCAAACGGGATCCCAAGATCATCATCGGCTACTCGGATGTGACGGCCCTGCTGCTCGGCATTTATGCCAAAACCGGCCTCGTTACCTTTTATGGCCCGGCGCTGGTGGCCTCGTTCGGTGAATTGTCACCGCTGGTGGATGAGACCCTGGCCGGGTTTAGCCAGATCTGCCTGGCTGGTGGGGGCGCCGTGCCTCATACCTTGCCGACCCCTGCCTATTGGACCGACGAGCGGCTCGATTGGGAAAACCAGACGCGGGCCAAGCAGTGTCAGCCTAACCGGCAGATCTCGGTGGGGGCTGGTCGGGTGCGGGGACGGTTGGTGGGTGGCAACCTCAATACCATGGCGGGGATCTGGGACTCCCCCTATATGCCAGCCATCGCGCGCGGGGATATTCTGCTGCTGGAAGACAGCCTCTTGACAGCGGATACGGTGGAGCGCTCCTTTGCCCATCTCAAGCTGTGCGGGGTGTTTGACCGCATCGGCGCCCTGGTTCTCGGCAAGCACGAGCTGTTCGATCATCAGGGCAGTGGCAAGCGGCCGCTCGATATCCTGCTGGAGGTGGTGGGGGAGCCGGCCTTTCCTATCCTGGCGGAGTTTGACTGCGCCCACACCCACCCCATGCTGACCCTGCCTCTTGGCATCGAGGCTGAGCTGGATCTCGATGCCCAGACCCTCACCTTGTGCGAGCCTTGGCTTGGCGAGTGAGTCATCCCGTCAACCGCACTATGCAAAGAGGCCGCAACAGCGGCCTCTTTGACGTTCCCAGGTTCGGGATCAGGGCAGGGCATCCGGCCGGAAGCTGGCCCGGATCTGTGGCACCAGGGGCGAGACGTCGAATCCCTTCTCTTCACCCAGCACAGGATGGAGCAGGGCCAGCTCCGGGATCGGGGTCAAGTCTCCCGCCAGCAGCTGGCGGGTGGCCTGGCCCATCTGGTAGAGCTGGCGCACAGAGGCAAACTGCTGCGCGAGTGAGATACCACCATCATTGCGGGTAAAGGCCATCATGGGGATCTGGTAAGTGGCATCGCGAGGCGGTTTGTCACCATGAATCCCCTTGCCCGCCGACATCAGGAACGGCTGGTGATCGCCAAAGGCTACCACCAGATACCGCTTGCCGGACTGGTCCAGAGTCTTGAGTAGCCGCTCCAGCGAGGCCATGGCATCCACCACGCCCGTGTAGTAGGTGTTGAGCAGCTGGCGCTCTGCCGCGCTCTGATCAGGGCAGGCCTTGTCGAGTTGTTGGGCCTGATAGCGATCCCCGTCGAAGGGGCCATGGCCCTGCATGGTGACCGCATAGGCAAACAATGGCTGGTTATCCTGTTCGCTGCGCTTGAGCAGGTGATCGATCAGGGCATCATCCGAGATATAGAGCCCTTTATGTTCGAGCGTGGTGAAGTGGCTATCGAACCAGCGTTCCTCGTAACCAAGGGCCGGGATCGCCTTGGCGCGGCCCCAGAACTTCTCCACATAGGGGTGGGCAAACAGGGTCTTGTAGCCACTTTGCTTGGCACTTTGCGCAAGGCCGGGCACCTGCTCGGAGAGGTAGTAGTAGGGCACGACCCCTTGCCTGAGCAGGCCCACCGGCAGGCCCGTGTTCATCTCGAATTCGGCCAGCACCGTCATGCCGCCCGTGGTGGGAGAGTGGATGGTCTTGTGCCACTGCTGCACGCTGGCGGGCAGGCTCAGGGTAGGGGGTGGGGCGCAGATCTTGTCCTGCCAACCGAGCCAGAGCGACTCGTACTGCAGCACTATCACCAGATCGAAGCGGGGGGGTTGCACCTCGCTCGCATGGCTGAGCTGGGGAGTGAGCTCGTTGATCTGCAAGGGGTAGCGAAACACGCTGCCGTTTTGCAGCATCTCGTCCACCAGATTGAACAGGTAGAGGCCAGGGCCGGCCCGTATGATGTCCCTGTGATAGTTGACCGCCCTGTCCACGTAGCGAATGTTGGCTCCCAGCAGCTTGTTGCCGGTCTGGGTAGCGAATACACACAGAGCAAAGAAGGCGGCGGTGGCGGCGGCGGTGCGCAGGATCCAGCGTGACAGGGCGAAACGCCAGCAGAGAAACAGCAGCAGGCTGGCGCCCAGCACTGGCAACACGGGATGTTGCCCCAACAGGATACGCAGCAGCGCCAGCAGGTTGCCGAGATCGTCCCCGCCCAGCGGCACCCCGTAGATGGCAATTTTCATGAAGTTGGCGAGCAAACCGATTCCGGAAAGTGCGGTAAAGACCAGCCCCATGTAG
>NZ_CAWNYS010000456.1:8243-10819 GCF_963878295.1 Aeromonas sp. HMWF014
GTAGTAGTGCTCGGGCCGAAAGCCTGACCAGAGCAGAAATTCCCCCAGTTTGAACACCACGAAGCCGTGCAGTAGCACGAAGGTGAGGTTGCCGAGCAGCAGGCTGCCGATGATCCGCCAGCGCAAGCTGCGTCTGAGGCGGGGCAGCACGGTTCTGAGCACGGCGGCGCTCAGGGCCAGCACCAGCACCAGACTGGTGAAGAGGTAGCTGAGGTTGAAGCCCTGCTCCGGCAGGGTCTGCAGGATCTGGCTGAAGTCGGCACTCTCGGGGCGATCCGCCAGCAGCAGGCCGATCCGCAGCTGATAGCGGCTGGACAGGGCATCGTCTGGCGCCCTTAGTGTGCTGTTGAGATCCAGGGTACAGCGGGTTTCGTTGCACACCTGCCGCTTGTATACCGCTTGATTCAGTTGATCGATCCGCTCCCCCCGTTCATTGAGCAACTCCACCCGAACCCTGTCCCCTTCCTGCAGCGGCCCCTGCAACTGCCACTGGCTGCGCACCACCAGGTAGAGGCCTCGGCTGTCGCTCTTGTAGAGCAGGGCGTGACGGGTGAGGGTGGCAATCGGCTGATCGGCAGGCCCCAGTACCAGCGGCTGGGCCCGACCTAGCCAGCTGCCGGGATTAATCAGCGGCAGTATCAGGGTCAGCAGCAGCAGCGCGGCCAGCACGCCAAGCAGCAGAGAGGGCAGGCTGGGTACCCTGGCTGACAAGCGTGCTGAAGGGGGGACTTTCATATGAGCTCATCCTTTGAGCGAGTGATGACGGCAACTGGCTGCTGCATTTAATTTGACCCGATGGTGGGGGGCTTGTTCCTTGTTGTCAATTTAATGACAAGACAATGAATATGTCGTGACCATGAAGCCATGCAAACTGTGATCCGGATCGGACGGTCACACTCATTCTGTGATGAAAGCGTCATCATGACGCTTTGCCTCTGGTCTGTGCCTGCCTTACTGCTTAGTCTCTCAATAATGATGGAGGTGCATGTATGAATCCCAAGGTAGCGGCACGTCAGGCAAGATTGCTCCGCATGTTGGAGAGCAAGGAGGAGATCCGGATTGGGCGCGAGCGGGATTGCCCCTTGCCACTGGCGCAGCTGGTGAGACTCAAGGCAGATCATCCCACCGTGCTCAAGGTGTATCGTCACGGCCTCACCGCCGAGGTGTTTCACCTCAAGGTGGACGGACATCACTGGTGCCTGAAACGGCGCCGACACGACTCCCTGGTGGCCAACGTCGATGGCAAGACCGCCTTCCTGACCGAGCTGGAGCGGCGACGCGAGATAGAGGCCCTGCGCGAGCTGCACCCCACCATTCTCTCCAATGTGGTCTGTACCTGCTTCGGTTCGGCCCGGGCCGGGTTGCTTATCTCCCCCTGGCTGCGGGGCGTGCCTGTGCATGATCTCAACGAGCGCAATCTGGCCCAGATGCTGGCGGTGCAGGCCGAGCTTGCCCACTGGGGCTGGTTTGACTGGGATCCGAGCCCGGGCAACCTGCTCGACGATGGCCAGCAGATCACCGTGTTCGACTTTGGCTACATGTGGCCGTTCGATCCCCATCATGAATTCAACTCAAACGGTCTCGCCGATCCCCAGTTTCATGTGCCCGAGCGGCTGGAGACCCGCACTCTCTCGGGCCTCTGGCTCGACGAGCCGGACCCTCTGCCGCAATTTCGCTACTGGCGCGGCCTCTGCCTGAGTTGGGTGCAGCGCGAGCTGCAATACCTGACACGGGAGGGCGCCAGCGCCCCCGTGCTGGCCCGCTTGCAGGGCTTGCAGGGGGAGTGGAGCTCGGCACTGGCCAGCGACGCGGCGCTCGCCGCCAACTGGTGGCGCGATATGTATCGCAGCCACAGGCTCGACATCCAGGATGATCTCAGCGGCAAGAGCTGTGGCCCGCTCACCCTGCGTCGGCTCGACTGGCTGGAGCGGGCGGTGACCGAGCACTTCACCGAGCTGGTGGACAACTTGGGGCCTGACGAAGCCGGGCTCGACCAGGCGGCGCTGCTGGCCCGGCTTGCTGGCCTGCGCGAGGAGATCTGCGCCTGTCTGCTGCCGGTGCCCACCCTGGTGGTGTAAGCGGGCGCGGGAATCTAGGTCAATGACACTCGTAGCAACGCAATGAGGGGCACCCTGGGTGCCCCTCATTTATGCAGTGTCAAATGCTGGCTGGCTCAGTCGAGCAGCTCCTGGTGGAGGCGGTTGACGATGTGGCCAGCCTCCTCTTCCTTGACCAGGAAGCAGAGGTTATGGGTGCTGGCGCCGTAACAGATCATACGGATATTGTGCTCGCGGATGGCGTCAAAGACCTGGCTGCCCACCCCGGCCGCCTCGCTCATGCTGTTGCCGATGAGTGCCACCAGGGCCAGCCCGGTTTCGACCTTTACCTTGCACAGCTGACCCAGTTCGGCCAGCACCTTGTCACTGAGCATGGGTTCGCCGTTGCTCTGGCTGCCGGTGTGATCCAGGGTCAGCGACACGTTCACCTCCGACGTGGTGATGAGATCCACCGAGATGCGGTGACGGGCCAGGATGCCAAACACCTCTGCCAGGAAGCCATAGGCGTGGAACATGTTG
>NZ_CAWNYS010000457.1:0-3104 GCF_963878295.1 Aeromonas sp. HMWF014
CATGGAATCCCTGCGCCTCGCCGCCAACCGCCAGCTGATGCTGGGGCTGTTCGATTACGAAGCCCACTTCGCCCGCTATCGCAGCGGGGATTTCTATGCCACCCACCGCGATGCCTTCGCCGGTCGCTCCAACCGCCGCCTTACGTCGGTCTTCTATCTCAACAACGACTGGCAACCGGAGGCGGGCGGTGTCCTCAGGGTCTACGACAACGACGAGCAGTTGCTGATGGATGTCTCTCCCAAGGGGGGGCGGCTGGTATTGTTCCTGTCGGAGGAGTTTCCCCACGAGGTGTTGCCCGCCAATCGGGAGCGTTACAGCATCGCCGGCTGGTTTCGGGTCAATGGCAACGGCGTGGGACGCCTGGATCCGCCCCGCTGACGCCTTTTCGTCCAATTTTTGACACTCGGGGGAATTTTTACGGCCAAGAGCCGAGGGATGGGGGGCCCATCAGCTGACAAGGCTTTATTTCCCTTGCTACACTGGCCCGCACTTGGCTTCGTCCGGTTTTTCAGTACGGTTGGATTATCAAATGGTCATGACGAGGCCGCTTTTCCCAAGGGATCACATCTAATGAAGAACATGCATGTCTTGCTGCTGTGCGGCGGCGGTGGTTCAGAGCACGAAGTCTCTCTGCGCAGCGCCAATTTCCTCGAGCAACAACTCGGTTTCCTGCCCGGCGTCGAGGTGACCCGGGTCGAGATGTTCGCTGACCGCTGGCTCTGTGCCGACGGCCGCGAGTGCAAGCTGGGGCTGGACAAGCTGCTCTCGTTTGACAGCGTGGCCCGTCCGGTGGACTACGTGGTGCCCTGCATCCACGGCTACCCGGGTGAGACCGGCGATCTGCAATCTTTCCTCGAACTGGCGGGCCTGCCTTATCTCGGTTGCGATGCCGAGGCGAGCAAGATCTGCTTCAACAAGATCAGCACCAAGCTGTGGCTCTCCGCCATCGGCATCCCCAACACCCCGTACCTGTTCCTGACCGAGCAAAATGAAGCGGCGCTTGCCGAGGCGAAAGCTGCGCTGGCCAAGTGGGGCAAGGTCTTTATCAAGGCCGCCTCCCAGGGTTCTTCCGTGGGCTGCTACTCCGCCAGCAACGAAGCTGACCTGGTGCAGGGCATCAAGGATGCCTTCGGTTACTCCGAGCAGGTGTTGATCGAAAAAGCGGTCAAGCCACGGGAGCTGGAAGTGGCTGTCTACCAGTTCGGTGACGAGCTCATTGCCACCTATCCTGGCGAGATCTGTGTCCCGCAGGACAAGTTCTACACCTATGAAGAGAAGTACAGCAGCGCCAGCCACACGGCGACCAGCCTCACGGCTGAAGGCCTGACCCAGGCGCAGGCCGATGCGATCCACGAGTATGCCCTCAAGGCGTTTCGTCAGCTGAAACTGACCCATCTGTCGCGCATCGACTTCTTCCTGACCGAGGAAGGCGAGATCCTGCTCAATGAAATCAACACCTTCCCCGGCATGACCTCCATCTCCATGTTCCCGAAACTGCTGGAGCATCACGGTCACAGCTTCGCCCACTACCTTGAGCAGATCCTGCGCAAGGCCGCCTGACAGGCTTGCCGATAATGACAGAGGGGCCCACGGGCCCCTCTGTCATTATCGCGGTTGGCGATATCACATGGCTTGCAGGGCGAACAACCAGATATGTGCCCTTGTGGGATCCGCGAGCAGGGCCATGTGCCGACACCCCGGCTTGTCCCGGATGGGGGCCTTGCTGCGCGGCGGACGGCTCGTTACAATCTGCCCCCTTTTTTTCCGCAAAAGTGCACCGCCCGAGCCGCGCCCCCATGAAGCCAATCCCAGATCACGCCGTCAATCGCCTGCGCGCATGGCGCAAGAGCATCTCCACTCGTCCTTTTCTCGCCCGTGGCGGCACAGTGCCACGCTGCGATGCCTGTCAGCTGCGTCGCGACTGGTGCGCCTGCGAATGGCGCCCCGAGCTCAAGGCCGAGGCCGGCTTCTGCCTGCTGATGTATGACAGCGAGCCCATGAAGCCCTCCAACACGGGTCGCCTCATCGCCGATGTGTTGCCGGATACCACCTGGGCCTTCCTCTGGTCGCGTACCAAGCCCCATCCCGATCTGTTGGCACTGCTGGCCGATCCCGCCTGGCAGCCCTATGTGGTGTTCCCCGCGTGTGAGAAAAACCCGGCGCGCGTGACCGAACAGGTCACGCTCGCCCCTGGCAAGAAGCCGCTCTTCATCCTGTTGGATGGTACCTGGCCCGAGGCACGCAAGATGTTCAACATGAGCCCTTATCTGGATGGCTTCCCGGTGTTGGCGGTCAGGCCGGATGCGCTCTCCACCTATGGCATGCGGGTCGCCAACTGCGACGAGCACCTCTGCACCGCCGAAGTGGCGGCCTGCGTGCTGGAGGTGGCCGGTCAGCTGCAGGCAGGGCAGGCGTTGCAGCTCTGGTTCAATCTGTTCAGCCGCCGCTACATGGCCGGTCGCGTAAGCCGGGCACCGGGTGAGGATGAAGTGCAGCTGCAACAGGCGTTGGCCGCGATAAGGGGCGGCGTTCTCACTGAGGTGCTGGTCGATAGTGTCGCCTGATGGCGGCGAAGGGACAAACAAGGTGAGGCCAACAAGAATGATGAAAATCAGGAATCAATTGGCTGCCACTGTTTCGTTAGCCTCATGGACGCGCGCCCTTTAGGATAGCGTTCACGCCTGCTTGTCCGGCGCGTTCACTCAGTCAGTTAAACCCGGGTTGCCCCCGTGTCGGGCACCCCAATCTCGCGAGGCCTATGGATGGAATTGGAACTGTTAACCCTGCTTGCCCTGTTCGGGGTGGCCCTTATCGCCGGCTTTATCGATGCCATCGCCGGCGGTGGTGGCCTCTTGACCGTACCGGCCCTGTTGGCCACCGGCATGCCGCCGGCGCTGGTACTGGGCACCAACAAGCTGCAGAGCAGTTTTGGCTCCTTCTCTGCCACCTGGTTTTTTGCCCGCAAGGGGCTGCTGGAGTGGACCATGATCTGGCCTGCGGTGATCTGCACCTTCATCGGCGCCGCCATCGGCACCCTGGCGGTGCAGACCATAGATGCCGCCATTTTGGAGCGCTTGCTGCCCTTTCTGCTGATGGCATTTGC
>NZ_CAWNYS010000458.1:0-1736 GCF_963878295.1 Aeromonas sp. HMWF014
CTTTAACCATGGAACAGTTTTTGATATTCAATATCTTGAATATTTAGTCATAAAAATGCTTAACTGACTGGCATTAGCCTGAGGCCCCCTGAATGCCAGTGTCATGATTTAATGGCGGCTGACGATGATCCGCCCCGTGCTCATGTCACGGGCCTGGCCGGTGACGCTGATCTTGAGACCATACTCGGGCAGCAGACGACCGGCATCCGGGATCTCCTTGCTCTGGTAGCTGCGAGAATCCTTGAACACCCGGTTTGGGGTGATCCAGAAGTCCTGCAGCAGTGAGCCGCTTGAGTGCTGGAGGTCGAGCGGCTTCTGGAAGCCAAGGCTAAAGGTGGCATCGTGGATTTGATAACGGGTACCGGCTACGGCGCCGTCACTCCACTTCAGGGTGCGCTGGTCTGCATCCACTACCCCTAGGAAACCCTCACCCGGATGGAGACCCACCCAGTTGTTGGCCTGGCTGTTGTCCACGTACCAGAGCAGCATGCCCGGCTCGTAGCGCATCAGTTGATCGCCCACATTGATATGGGCCAGCCCGGTATCGACTCCCGCATGGTTGCGCCACTCGGCCAGATAGTAGTGATCCTTGGCCTCACTGCCGTTGCTTTTGACAAAACCGGCCAGGGTGAAGGCGGAACTGCCCTCTGCCCCGTCGCTTATCACAGTCTCACCGTCAGCCAGGATCTGGATCTCGTCCACGAACAGGCCGTCCTCGGCCGTGCCGCCATCGCTTTGGTATTGCAGGGTGAGGGTGATCTGCTGACCGGCCCAGGGGGTCAGGTCGAACTCGGCATCGGTCCAGCCATTGGAGTTGCCCGTGATGCCGACCCCGAAACCGATCCCGTTAGGATCGTCGCTGGTGGTCAGGTTGCCCGCGATGGGCTGGCCGTTGACCAGCACCCTGGCGTAGTCATATCCCTCTTCAATCTGATACCAGGCCTTGAACGTCAGGCTGGCACTCTGCCTGCCGCTCAGATCCAGTTTGAGGTTCATGCGGTTGTCCAGGTTGTTGGCCTTGCCACCGTGGTATTCGTATTGGCCGGCGTAGGGCGGGTTGAGCGGGACTTGCTTGGCGGGCAGGTTGATGCGCACCACGTCGTCGTTTCGCCCCTTGTCGTTGGCCTGATCCAGCATGTAGACGTTGCCACTGGGGCTGAGGTCGGCGAGTTGCACATTGCTGCCATGCAGCCAGTTGCCGCCGAGGGAGGCCTGCAGGAACTCCTTGGCCCAAGCGGAGAAACCGGTCGGCTCGGTGCCGCCAATCACCCCGGCCCAGGAGCCGGATGACATGATGGACCAGCTGGCGACTGGCTCACCCTTGCCGGTGTATTTGGTGTCGTACTCGTCCGGCAGTCCCAAATCGTGGCCATATTCGTGGGCACAGACCCCGGCTGCCGCATCGATGGGCTGAATGGTGTAGTCGTAGGCGGCATACTGGCCGCCGAAGTTCCCGCTCGGGCTGCTGGTGCCCGGGATGGGGTAGGGGGTGCCCAGGTTCCAGCGATGTGCCCAGATGGCATCTTCGCCAAGATCGCCACCCCCCGCCTCTTCCCCCACGCTGGAGTGGAAAATCATCAGGTGATCGATGAGACCATCCGGCTCGTTCCGGTTGCCATTGCCATTGAGGTCGTAGCGATCCTCTTGGTCAAACTCGGACAGATCGATGGAAGGGTCGTTGGCGACCTGGATCAGCGCTTCTTTCACCAATTCCCGAATGGTGGTCGGAGTGGCAT
>NZ_CAWNYS010000459.1:0-8956 GCF_963878295.1 Aeromonas sp. HMWF014
CTTCGGTCAACACGGGCACATGGGGAGTGAGCGCCGACAGCGCCTGTTTGAGGTAGGCATCGGCAGCAAGATCGGCACTGGTGACCGGGGTCGCATCCTCCTTCAGCTGACGCTCGAACTGACCGCCGTGATAGATTTCGTGAAGGATACGGCCCGCTTCGCGGGCGATCTCCTTGACCCCTGGCACCCAGGCCAACAACTCCTGCATCTTGTTATCCTCTGTTTTTATTTATTGCCTTCGCCCACGCTTGGGCTAGTTTTCCTGCTCCGCCAGCCACTTCTGGGCCAGCAACAGGGCACTGATGCTGCGCGACTCGCTGAAGTCGGGTCGTGCCAGCAATTCATCGATACGGTTGAGTGGCCAGGGGATCACCTCGAGGGGCTCGGGCTCATCACCGACCCGCAGCTCCGGGAAGAGATCCCGCGCCAGCAGTATGTCCATCCGGCTGGAGAAGTAACCCGGCGCCAGCGACACCTGCTTGAGGGGGATCAGGCTGTTGGCACCGAAGCCCGCCTCTTCCATCAGCTCCCGGTTGCCCGCCTCAAAGGCATTCTCGCCCGGGTCGATCAGCCCCTTGGGGAAACCCAGCTCGTAGGAGTGGGTACCCGCCGCGTATTCGCGCACCAGCAACAGGGTGTGGGCATCAAACAAGGGCACCACCATGACGGCGCCCCGGTTGCCACCGCGCATCCGCTCGTAGACCCGCTCCTCCCCATTGCTGAATTTAAGATGCAGGGATTCCACCTTGAACAGCCGGCTCTCGGCCACGATTTCGGCCTTGAGGATCTCCGGCTTGCTCTTGTCATGCGCCATGTTCTCGACACTGAGGTATTCGGGCTTGCTCTTGTGGTGGTCACTCATCGGGCGCTGGCTGCTCGTTAAAAAATAGTGCTTCAAGAGTAAACGACTCTCACACTGAACACCACGGGACAGGGATGGCAAAGGGGGAGGAAAAATCCGCTATACTGCCGCTCCTTTTTTCCCGCGACGTTTTCGCGACACCAAGAGCAAGAGGCTGCATGTCGAACACCTTACCCTGGCACCAGATAGATACCGTGTTGCTCGATATGGATGGCACCCTGATCGACCTTCATTTTGACAACTACCTCTGGCAGCAGCTGGTACCGGCGCGTTACGCCGAGCGACTCGGCTTGCCAGCGGTGGCGGCCAAAGAGCAGATCGATCTGCACTATCACGCCGTCAGCGGCACCCTCAACTGGTACTGTGTGGATTACTGGAGCCAGACCCTGGGGCTGGACATTCGCGCCCTCAAGCAGGAGCTGCTGGAGAAGATCCGGTGGCGGCCCAACGCCATCCCCTTCCTGGCCGAGCTGCGCGCCGCGGGCAAGCAGTTGGTGCTCTTTACCAACGCCCATCCCGCCAGCCTGTCGGTCAAGGATGCGCAGCTCGGGCTTGCCGGTCATCTGGATCTGATGGTGAGTACCCACGAGCTGGGTTGGTCAAAGGAGAGCCAGCACTGCTGGCAGGCGCTGGCCGAGCGGCTGGCGTTCGATCCCGCCCGCACCCTGTTTGTGGATGACAGCGAGCGGATCCTGCGGGCCGCCGCCGACTACGGCATCGGCTATCAGCTCGCCATCCAGAACCCGGACAGTCGCCAGCCCGAGCAGAGTATTACGGCCTTCCCGGCGATCCGTGACTATGCCGAACTGCTGCCGCTGACTACTTGATACCAGCACGGGGGCAGAATTCACCGCCTTCCCCGATCTATTCCGTGACTATGCAGAATGGCTGCCGCTGACTACTTGATACCAGCACGGAGGCAGAATTCACCGCCTTCCCCGATGTATTCCGTGACTATGCCGAACTGCTGCCGCTGACAGCATGATTCGGCTGTTGGGGTAGAGACGGGGAAACCATTGACCGCCTTCCCCTGCATACCGAGCGGCTGACATGCCGAGACGCACAATGGAAAGGGCTGCCCGGGCAGCCCTTTCTCGTTGATATGGCGCGGCAGGCTAGCTCACCCACGCCACCAGCTGGTACTGCTTCTTGCCCCGGCGCAGCAGCAGGTAGCGACCAAACAGCCGATCCGCAGCATTCAGCTGCTCATCCTGCTTGATGGCGCCATTGAGACTGATGGCCCCCGCCGTCAGCAGTTCGCGGGCGATGCGCTTGGAGTTCGCCAGACCGCACTCCACCAGCAGGCTGACCAGACCCGTCTCGCCACTGACTGTGCTGCTCGGCATGCCATCCTGCGCCAGCTGGGCCAGATCGCTCTCGCCGAGGCGTGCCACGTCGCCGCTAAACAGCAGCTCGCTGATGCGCTGCACTGCCGCCAGCGCCGCCTTGCCGTGCACCAGTTCGGTCAGCTCGTTCGCCAACACCTGTTGCGCCTGCTTGCGCCCCTGTCGTTTCGCATCCTCCGCCTCCAGCTCGGAAATCTCGGCCAACGACATAACGCTGTAGTAACGCAGGAAGCGGTAGACATCCTCATCCGCAGTGCCGAGCCAGAACTGGTAGAAGGCGTAAGGGGAGGTGAGCGCCGGATCGAGCCAGACTGCGCCACCTTCGGTCTTGCCAAACTTGGTGCCGTCCGCCTTGGTGATAAGGGGCAGGGTCATGCCGTGCACCTGCGCCTGATGGAGGCGACGGGTGAGATCCATGCCGCTGGTGATATTGCCCCACTGGTCGTTGCCGCCAATCTGCAGGGTGCAACCGAGCCGCTGGTTGAGCACCGCAAAGTCGTAGGATTGCAGCAGAGCGTAGGAGAACTCGGTGAACGAGATGCCCTGATCCGGGCGAGCCAGCCGCTGGCGCACCGATTCTCGCGCCAGCATGGCATTGACCGAGAAGTGCTTGCCGATATCCCGCAGAAAATCGAGGGCGGACATCTGCCCCATCCAGTCGCCATTGTTGACCAGTTGCGGGGCCGACAGGCCATCATCGGCGGGCAGCAGCGCCCTGATTTGGGCAGACAGGCTGGCGACCCAACCCTGCACGGTATCGGCACTGTTGAGGCTGCGCTCGGTCGCCTTGAAGCTGGGATCGCCGATAAGACCGGTTGCCCCGCCCACCAGTGCCACCGGGGTGTGGCCCGCCAGCTGGAAGCGGCGCAGCATCAAGAGCGGCACCAGATGACCGATATGCAGGCTGCCGGCGGTGGGATCGAACCCGCAATAGACGGTGCGCGGGGTGGCAAGATGATCGGCGAGGGCCGCCGGGTCAGAATTTTGGGCCACAAGGCCGCGCTCGGTCAGCTCATCGAGCAGGTGGGGGTTGATCATGGGTTCTCCTACAGCTGGGGGAAAGCCCTCATCCTCGCCGTTCTGGCTGGTGGCGGATATGTCCCCTGAGGGACAGTTTTGCCACTCTCGTGCTAGCATCCAGCCATAGTGGGGAGCCGCTCCCCGCCACCGGGAACCCACCACCATGACTCAACAACCATGACCCAGCCATTCGCCACGGATGCCCTGACCCGCAGCATGACCGAGGTGGTCGATGCCCTGCACAGCAGTGCCTTTGCGGCGGCGCTGGTGCGCCTGATCCAGCAGCAGGTGGCGTTTGATTGCGCCCTGCTGCTCGGGGTGGGGCAGCGACCCGTCTACCTCTACGACAACCTCAACCATCAGCGGGCCCTGCTGTTTGATCGCTACCTCACCAGCCACTTCAGTCAGGATCCCTTTATGCAGGCGCTGGAGCAGGGCTTGCCTGCCGGCGTCTGGACCCTGGCGCAGGTCTCCCAAGGGCGACTCGATCCCGAATATCGCCACCACTTCTATCAGGCCACCGGCTGGCAGGAGGAGGTGGGGCTGATCCTGCCGGTGCGGGACGGACTGACCCTGATGCTGTTTCTCGGCCGCCTCGACAAGCGCAGCACCCTGAGCCAGAGCGAGCTGGCGAGGCTGGAGCAGCTGTTTCCGCTGGTACATTCGCTCTGTCGTCAGCAGTGGCAGCGGAGCCCGCCGCTGCTGGCCCAGAGCACGGCGCTGCCTGACAGTGCCAGCCTGAAGGCGGCGGTGGCACAGGCCATCGCCAGCGTGGGCGGAGATCGACTCACCCGCCGGGAGCGGCAGGTGGCGGGGTTGCTGCTACAAGGGCTGGATACCGAGGCGATCGCCGCCGAGCTCGGCATTGGCAGCGGCACAGTGAAGAATCACCGCAAACACCTCTATGGCAAGTTGCGCCTCGGTTCACGCGCCGAGCTGTTCAGCTTCTTTCTGAACCATCTCATCACGGCGCCAAGCGGCGAGACTGGAACCCCATAACGACACGACCCCGCCAACGCGGGGTCGTATTTATCCTTTTCCAGACCGGCAGACGATGTCGTCAGATGCGCCCCTGATAGCGCAGCGGAAAGCGCCCCTGACCATCAGGCTGACCGAGGAAGGGCAGCCCCTGCTTCATCTGCTCCGGCAGCTCGGGACCCGGTTTGAGGGTACCCTGGAACAGGTACTGGCGATTGGGCTGCAGCTCCAGCTTGCCCAGCACCTGGACCGCCTCCGAGCCCTGCTTGAGCTCGGCCACCAGTCGGGAGTCAATGCAGGTCAGCTTGAGCTCGGGATCCCCCAGCGGCAGCTTGCCGGCCGGGGTATCGGCATAGGCACCATACCAGTGAAGGCTGCCGTAGAGGTTGTCACACCAGGGATTGCCCTGGGCAAATTGATCGACCTTGAGCTGCAGCTGACCCGCCACCGTCAGCGGGAAAGGCAGCTGCACGGGCACCCGCTCCAGCACCCAGGGCGCTGGCACGTTGAGGGTGATATCACGACCAAAAGCGGCGCCGTTCCATCCAACCACACCCTGGCCGTTGAGACCGCTGCGATCGCCAAAACGCAGGGAAACCTCGGGGGCAAAGCGCAGCAACGACCAGCCGTTGAGCTCCCAGCGCAGTTGGGTCAGCGACTCACTGGCGTATTGCACCCGGGCGACCTGGCCGCTCCAGAGGGTGCCGCTCACCCCTTCCAGCTGCACCTGGTTGGGTGGCAGCGGCAGATGGCGAACCACCAGAGTGGCTGGCAGTTTCACCAGCAGGAAACCGAGATAGGCCACCAGGAAGAGGGCAGCGATCAGTACTTTTTGCTTCATAGAAAACGACTCGATTGCAAATATCTGGCCTTGGCCAGGCCCGGTACCACACCGGGACGAGATGCCGGAAACCGGACGGCGCTCAGCCCGCTTGCTGTCATTGGGGACGACTCAGCTGCAAGCGTCTGACCTTGACCAGACCCGGCGCCAGATTCTCGCGGGCCACCTCGATGACCTGCACCTGTACGCCATACTGATCGGCCAGGGTCGCCAGCCAGATCAGCAGATCATCGAACTGAACCGTATCGATCCACACCTGCAGCTCCTGACCCTGGGGTTGCAGACGGGCAATCTTGATCTTCTGGTTGAAAGCGGTGCGGTTCACCACCCCTTCCAGGGTACCGCTGGTGTCGATCTGGCGGCCCTGACCGCCCTGCATCGCCAGCACCTCTTCCCCCTTCTCTTTCAGCCAAGCGAGCGTCTGTTGCTGGCTCAGCACCTGCCGCTCGCGCTCGGCAATGCGGTTGTCGATGGGTTGCCAGACCATCCAGTAGCAGAGCCCGATCAGCAGGCAGCTGCCACCCACGGCCACCAACCGCTGCTCGCGAGCACTGATGCTGCGCCACCAGCCTTGTAATTTGTCCATCATGATGATTTACCCTTCAGCACCAGTGTCCCTTCAACCTTGCCCTCTGTGCTGCGCACCTCGCCCTGCTGCACCGAGAAACGCTTGCCCGCCAGTTCGCGAAAGCGCTCTATCTCGGCGAAACCGGGTGCCGTGACCTGCAATCTCAACTCGCCCCGCGCGGCGTCGAAACGCAACACCTGTGGCTTGAGCCCCGGCACCTCGGCAAAGGTGGGAGCCAGTTCGGTCAACAGCAAGAGCACACCATCCTGCGGGGTCTGTCCCAGTAACTTGAGATGCTGTGCCATCTGGCTGCGCACGTTGACGATGCGGTTCTCCCCCGGGAAGATACGGGTGTAGACCTGCCGGATCTCGGCCTTGAGGGCCTTGTCCTGCTCCGCCAACTGATAAAGATGCACACCGCGCTGGGTCAACGCCACCAACAGCAAGAGCCCGGCCACCACTGCTACCTTGCGCCACTGCAGCCAGTAGCGGGAGTATTCGGTCTGCGGCCGGTAGGGGCCCTGCAACAGGTTGGCCTGGCAGTTCAGCGCCCCTTTGGCCAGCAGCAGCATGGGCAGTTCGGGATCCGCCGCCAGCCAGTTGGCCGCCGGGATCGCCGGCAAGGGAGTATGGCTGTGGATGGTGACGGGGTCGACCTCCGCCGCCAGCAACATGGCCAGCAGCGATTCATCGGCCACTATGCCCTGACAGGGGCCCTGACGCAGCAGCCACTCCTTGCCAAGCTGCAGGGCAGACCAGCCGTCGGCGGTGGGCGGCAAGGCCAGCACGTCCGGCAACAGCTGCTGGCTCTTGAGGCCCGCCTGCTGCAACCAACCCAGCCAGATCTGCATCTTCTCCTTGTCGACCGCCATCAGGTCCACATCGTGGCCCTCGTGGCCCAGCACCACCAGATGCAGCCCATCCACATCGGATGCGATTTGCTCCTCCAGCAGGTAGGGCAAGGCGGCGGCGGCCTGGCGACTGTATTTTCCCGGCAGGCTCACCCGCCGGAAGATAAGATCGCTGCCCGGCACCAGGGTCACCACGGGGCGGCCACCGGCGCGCTCCTGCAGCTCACTCAGGGCATGGGCCGAGGCCAGGGTGCCGGAGGCAATGATCTCCTCCTCCTTGGCCGACCACACCAGCCACTCGACCGGTTGCTGCGCATTGGTCCCCAAACGGATGACCAGACTCTCGCTCACAAATATCTCTCCTGCCATTCCCGTCCGCATCCCTCTGGATGGGCGGGAGCGCAGCCCTCGGCTGCTGTCCAATACGAGGTCAGGGCGGGTACGGCCAGTCGCCGCTCCCCACACCTGTTTGTCATTCGGCGCCGCCATTGAGGCGACGCAGCATCACCAGCTTGTTGTCCTTGCTACGAAAAAAGACGCTCTCCAGCCTGGCCCGGGTATCACCCACCTCGGCGATCAATTTGGCCTCGAAGTAGCTGCTCTTGACGTCCAGCGCCGCATCCAGCCCCTGGATGCCGCTCACCTGCGCTGTCATCTGGTCCGTCATCTCTTTCTTGTTCTTCCACCCCTTCTGGGGGCGGCTGGTCAGCACCCGCTTGGCATCATCGAGCCCCACCTTGTCCAGATAGAGCGCCACCAGCAGCGCCGCCTGTTCCGGCTTGATGGTGTTGATGTTCACCACCAGCTTCTCGTTCGGCAGGGCGCAGACATAAGGCGCCAGCCGGGCATACAACTTGGCGCTCACACCCCGCACCGCCCTCAGCTCGTCCGTGCTGAGCATCCACTGGTTCGCGGTCAGATAAGGGGGTGTCAGCCCCTCGTAATAGGCATCCTCGGCGCCGTAGCTGGAGACCAGCGCCGTATCCTTGTCGGTCCAGTCGCGGATGGCATCGGTCAGCTGCACCGCCTCGTAATCCTCGACCTCGAGCTGCTTGAGCAGGGCGTGAAACACCTTGACCGGATAAGGCTGCTTCTCGAGGTCATCGCCGCTCTCCCCCTCTTTCAGGGGCACGCTCAGGCTGTTGAGGTTGAAGCAGGATTGCAGATCCCGTACCCGGCCGGTCAGCTTGCCGTCATCCACCGGGAAGACCGCATCCTGCTTGGCCCAGTTCTGACCCAGGCTCACCACATTGGGGTCATCCTTGAAATCCTGAGCCAGCACCTTGCTCACCAGGGCTTCCGCCGACATGGCATACCACCAGGCTTGCTTGCCGGCAGTAAGGTTGCCGGTACGGCGCAGCTCCAGCTGCAGGCGACCGCTCATGTTGCTGGCGATGATCACCATCACCGACAAGATGAGCAGTACCACCAGCAGGGCCATGCCACCCTGACGGCGGCAAGAGTGCATGCTGCCGCCCCCTGTCCGCTTAGTTCCCATTTTCTGCTCGCTGGCCACCGGCCCCGATGAGGAACTGGCGGCGAACTGTGCCGTAATCTTCCAGATCCAGCTCCACCGCCAGGCCGTAAGGCAGCACGTTGCGCTGGGTCCACTCCTCTTTCCAGACACCCTTGTCGTAAAAATAGAACCGCAGCGCAGTCACCCGATCCAGCATGGGCTGGATGCGCGGCTCTGTGCCGATCACGGGATCCGGATAGAGGTAGCTCAGCCGCTCCAGCGTGTGATCCTTGAGGCGCCAGCCGACCCGCTGCAAACCAGATCGTGGCAGCATGCCATCCGGATTGAGCCAACCACCGCGAATGAAGGCCATGCCCCAATCGTCGCTCTGCTGGCCGAAGCGGGATGCCGCCAGCAGCACCTTGTTGTTCTCGCCGTCGATACGGCCGCTGCGGGGCACCATCTGGGTAATGTCCCGCTCCATCAGGGTAAAGGCCAGTTGCAACTCGGAGAGACGGGCCTCCTTCTTCTTGGACACCTCGTCACTGGTGAGCACCCCCTGCAGTACCTGATAGGCGCCCATGCTGAGGCTGGCGAAAATGGCGATGGCCACCAGCATCTCCAGCAGAGTAAAACCGTCCTGACGGCCGCGATATCGCACTCTCGGCCTGGGTAATGACGATGTCCGCATCGATCTCTCCCGCTGAGTGCAGCCCGACGGGTGTGCTCGCGTCGCGGATAGGTCCTTGGCTGTTGTCATCGGCTGATATAGGTCCGGAGCATGGCCACAGGGCTCTCGGCCTTGGGCGCGGTACGCACTTCCATATCCAGTGCCTTGAAGTTGTTGTCGGCGGTGGCGACGCCGCGATAGCGCCAATACCAGGTCTGCCCAGCCATCTTCTCGTCCCCTTCCACCCAGCTATCGCCGGGCCACCTGGCGTCGAGTTTCTGCTGCACCAACTGGTTTTCCGCCACCCAGGTTGCCAGCGTCTTCTCTTCCAGATAATTGAGCGCAGAGAGGTGTTCGCTGGCGG